>JBICHS010000198.1:0-5529 GCA_043101135.1 Phycisphaeraceae bacterium JB051 | reverse complement strand
TGATTCGACGTTGGCATCCATCTCGTTGGATTTGAACATGCGGATGCTGTCGGTCTTTTTGGCCTGCACGGTGTTTGAGCCGTAAACAAAAAGCGTCAAACCGGTGCGCACCTGATCACCGGGTTGGAGCAGACGCGGGCGGGTGACACGGTGACCATTCACAAACGTGCCGTTGGCCGATTCCTGATCGTTGATATACCACTTGCCTTCGTCGGGCGTAAGTTCGGCGTGACGACGAGAGATCGTCTGATCCAACAGTGGCAGCGATTCACTGGATCGACCGATGATCTGCGGCTCATCATCAGGAAGCTCAAATCGCCTGCCTTTGTCCGGACCTTGAATGACAGTGAGGATCAACATGGTGCTTACTCCGTAAGCGGGGTTTGGGGTGTAGGGTGTAGGGCTTAGATTCAAGGCAATCGCTTGAGTGTTTTTGGGTTTGCCCCTACACCCCGAACCCTAAACCCCAAACCCTATTTCTTCAATCGTTTTTCCCACACCTTGATCTGTTGGGTGAAGCCGCTCAGACCACTGTTGCCATAGCTTTGGTAGCGTTTGACGACGTTAGCTGGGCCGAGCCACGCGTAGATTTCGGCATCACAGGTGTCGGGTTTCTGGCCTGAATCTTTGCATGCCTTGTTGAAGTCTTCGAGTTTCAGATCCGAAAGCTGATCGAGATTCTGTGCTTCACATTCACGAACCAGAGCGCCGACGACTTGATGAGCGGTGCGGAAGGGAACGTTGCGTGTGACCAGATAATCTGCCAACGCGGTAGCATCGAGGAAGCCACGATGCAGGCGTTCGTTGATGCGTTTTTCCTGGAATTTAGCGGACTTGACGATGCGCGTGGTCATTTCCAGACAGTCGGACACCATGTCGAATGCTGCAAAGAGATGACGCTTGTCTTCCTGCAGATCGCGGTTGTAGGCGATTGGCGTGCCCTTGACCATGGTGAGCATGGCCACGAGATTCCCATAGACATTGCCACAGCGCCCGCGGATAAGTTCGAGCATATCGGGGTTACGCTTCTGAGGCATCATCGATGAGCCGGTGGTGTAAGCTTCACCGATTTTCAGGAAGCCAAACTCCTCGGACATGTAGATGATCCACTGCTCAGCGAGGCGTGAAAGCGTTTGGCTGATCATGGCAAGAGAGTAGACCATATCGAGCGCCGCATCACGTGATGCCGTGCCGTCGATGCTGTTGGGTGTTGCCGGACCAACGGGCAATAAGCCTGCGGTGATAGAACGATCCAGTGGCAAGCCTGAACCTGCGATCGCGCCCGAGCCCAACGGGTTTTGTTTGTTGACTGCACGCAAAGCAGTGATGCGCTGCTGACAGCGTTCCAAAGCGGACAGCCATGCAACGAGTTCACCACCCACGCAGATGGGCTGAGCGCGCTGCAGGTGCGTGTAGGACGGCATCACGATCTTGCCATCCCGTTTTGCCAAACCAACGAAGGCTTTGAACAACGCAGTGAACTGCTTGTCCAAATCGGCAGCGGCATCTTCGATCCAAAGTTTCAGATCCAATGCAACCTGGTCATTACGACTGCGACCGGTGTGGAGCTTGCGGCCTGCATCACCGACCTTGGCGATGAGCGCGGCTTCAACACACATGTGCACGTCTTCGAGTTCGACCTTCCAACCCGGCCAGCTTTGGCCTTGCTCGTCGATCTCTTTTCGGATCTCTTTGAGACCACGCTTGATCTGAGACAGCTCCTTCTTGGTGATCAGACCGACCTCAGCAAGCATGGTGGCATGGGCGACCGAGCCAATGATGTCCTGCTTGTACATGCGGGTGTCATAGCTGATGGACTCGACAAAGCGTGCAGCCAGCGGATCATGAGCAGACCCCGCACCACTCTTGGCATGTTCCCAGGGCTTTGCTGCAGAAGTAGACGATGTATTCTGATTGGTTTTCTTTTTGGTTGACATGGGCGATAGTTTACTGTTTTTCCAGTTCTTTGGTAGAAATCAGGCACAACTGTCCAAGACATTTTTAACCACAGATACACACAGATGAACACAGATAAAGACATAAAAACTGCCTCACGCTCGCTTCGCTCAAGACGCAAAGTCGCCAAGAGATCATCAACCTGCTTCTTTGCGCCTTTGCGGGCTTGGCGTGAGATTCTGTCTAAATTGACTTGCTGGTTATACCATCAAAGATGCATACAAAAACACAGACGCTCCGAATCGGAACATCTGTGTTTATCTGTGTTGATCTGTGGTTACTTGTCTTGACAACAAGATGTCTCAGAACCCGAATGCCGGCTCATCATCACCTTCAACGCTGTGCGGCAGATGACGGTGATGGATACGAATCACGCGGGAAAGCTGTTCGGCAAGCAATGTGGAAATGGCATCAAAGGTCTGAACCATCTCGGGGGCAAACGGCGTGGACTGATCACGGAAGGCGATCAACACCGCAAGCGTTTCATCTTCATGCTGACAACGAACCGCCAACACGTGGGCATCTTCCAGGTACGCGGCGTCGGCACCGATCCACTTGCCCATGGTTTCGTTGTCGGTGATGTGCAGCACGTGATCACGCTCTGCCATCTTGGGTGCAACGACATCTGCAAGGTGCTGCAGAATCATCGTGGTCGATTCACGCGAGCCGTCCAGGTTCACGTAACCACCCAGTGAATATTCATCCGCCATGGCAGGCAGGAACAACGCAGCATTGGTCGGGCCTGCTTTTTCAAGCACGTATTCAAGCGTGCGACGAAGCACATGTTCCAGATCAAGCTCATTGCCCACGTAGGACAAGAAGTCGTTGTTCTGAACAGTTTCGTGCATCTGTGAAGCCAGATCGTGATACGCGGTCACCAGGTCATTACACAGCACATCGACCTGACGGCTGACAGCCTGATGAGCCTGTGTGAGCTTGTCACAGGTTTTCTGGAGCTTGCGAATCTTGCGACGTTCACGACGTTTGGAGACCGCACGGTTGTGGGCCAACTTCAAACGCGACATCAAGTCATCACTATTCAACGGCATGCAAAGAACATCTGAAGCACCGTTGCGCATCGCTTTGAAAAGCATGTCCGCAGAGGGCAGTTCCTTGCTGATGAGAATGGATTCAGTGGTGGGGTGCTTGGCTTGAATCTGCTTGAGCACTTCAAGTGTCGCAGCTTCATTCTGGTCGGCGCAGGCGATCACCACGTCATAGCGATGATGCGACAGGTCCTCCATGGCCTGGTTGATATCACTGACAGCCTCAAGCTTACAGGCAGCAATCTGCTTCAGAGAAGACTGAAGCTGCTTATGCGCTTGTGGGTCAACATCCACGAGCAAGGCCCGCCAACTCGCCGGTTTGCGACGCGACTTTGCAGTCGGTGATGGCGACACGGCGTCAGCGGCCTTGGGCTGCGATGAATGATCCGCAGAGTTTGGGTATTCGCTGGTCAAAACTTTCTCCTGCACATCCTTGAACAAAAGTCTGTGCATCTCACACCCCGGGAGTTTTCACTTGGGTGTCTCACGCCCAAACATACTCCAGGGTAACCCGGGCCGAATCTCGCGATCCGTTTCCCCCCTCGGGTCTTTCCTCCACTGGTGTCTATCGGCTCATTTTCAACTCAAATCGAGTGGCAATGACAAAGTTACTGTCGTACCTTTGTCTAATGCGCTGCATAACCCAACCTGACCACCGTGTGCGGCGATCAATTGCCGGGCGCGCGTCAGGCCCATCCCCATCTGGCGTCCAGCGGGTTTTGCTGAAAAGAACGGGTCCATGGCATGCTGCAACGTGTGTGCATCCATCCCCGGGCCGTTATCGGTCACTTCCAAATTCAATGACCGGCGATCATCACTAAGCATCGCTTTGATGCTGGCATGATGCTTGCCATCGGCTTCCACCGCGTTGAGGATCAGCTCACTGATGGCTTGCTCGATCTGCTGAACATCGACAGCAACGGCTGGCAAAGACTCAGGCAGATTGATGTCCACCTGAATTTGATCAGCCAATTTATCAAGCTTGTGTTTGACCTGATCAATGGCATGATCAAGCAATTGACCGAGATTGGCGGTCTCCTTGTTAGGCTGCGCCGGTTCGGTGAAGAGTTTCAAAGCGGTGATCAGATTACTCAGACGATGCGATTGCTCAACAATCGTCTGGGCATGCTTGCGGGACGTTGAGCCATCAGGCAATTCACGAACCAGTAACTGGCTTCGCCCGGAGATCACGGCTAAGGGATTGTTCATTTCATGGGCAGCGCCGGCAGCCATCTCACCGAGTCGTGCCATCGACTCATTACGCAGCAGCGCGTCCTGTGCATCGGCTAACGCGAGATTGGCTTGAGCGAGCTGTTCACCCAGGCGGCGTGCGCCTTCGTGTTGGGATACGGCTGCGATGGCTGCGCCCCATGTGCCGGTGAGTGCGGAGAGATGCTGCCACTGCGGGAGATTGGTCCGGTCATGCAGCATCAATGCAGCAGTCCCCCAACCACAACTCAAGGGGAGCATCTGAATCTTGCGTACGTCCGGCGCTTCGATCAGATAATCACTGACCCACGGGATAATACTCACCAGGTTCATGGCAGCGGGTCCCGACGGATCAAGCTCATCGAGATTGGGGGCATGTGGTGGCGGTGCGATCAACTCCGAATGCATCGGGCGGGCGTTGAAGCCAAATTGCATCACCATCCATTTGTGTTGTGTATCGCCTGACTGCGGCTGCCAGATCATGGCCATAAAACCATCATCAAGCACATGTCGGGCATTTCGCGCAACGGCATGCACCACATCGGGCACACTGCGACCGGGAACAGCTTCTGCATGAAACTGCGTCACCGCTTCGAGTATCCGAGCTTGCGAGACAGCAATGCGCGAGCGTCGCTCCAGTGCGGAGTTGAGTCGGCCAAGTTCCTCGTTGGCGCGTTGAATGGATTCGTGATAAAGCTCGCGGGTCGGCGCTTCGCCAAGTCCTAAAACTTCCGAGCGACGTTCGACTTCTTCGAGCAGTGATTTTTCGATGTCTTCAACCAACTCAACATGAAGCCCCAATTCCTCAGCAAGCTTGGCGGGTGATTCCTTGACATTGAAATTGCCGGAGAAACCCAGATGCTGACGGCGCACGATCAGGTCCGCCAGGCTGATAAGGCCGACCAGACGTTTGTGTTCAAGTTGAGGCAGCGTGCCAAAGTCCGCACCGTGAAGCCAGATGCAGTCCTGAAGTTTATGGGGTAATCGCCATTGTTCAGCAAGGCGTTTACCAGCTGTGTGATGATCAATGCCCACGATGCGGCGTTCGAGTTCAGCGATATTGCCCTGGTTAAGTTCGGTCAGTTCGATGACGCGGTCGTAGCTCTTGGGAAGCAGCATATCCAGCGCGAGTTTACCCATGTCATGCAATAGGCCACAGACAAAGGCGTCCGAAGGCGTGATGTCACGAATATCGGGATGGGCGCGGGCGATGTTCTCGGCAGCAACGGCGACGGCGACACTATGCCGCCAGAATCCGGGACGGTCGAATCGGCTTAAGGGTTGGACTTCGGGTTGCGGTTGACCATTACTGCCAAAG
>JBICHS010000197.1:0-9702 GCA_043101135.1 Phycisphaeraceae bacterium JB051 | reverse complement strand
CGCTGACCGCGAACAGGCAGGCCACGACGATGACGATCACCGCGATAGGAGCGGATGTCACGCAGACGGCCGATGTTCTGCTGGATCTGACGACGAAGTGCACCTTCGACAAGGTACTTGGCTTCGATCACGTTGGAGATCTGAGCACACTGTTCTTCAGTCAGGGTGTTGGCGCGGACGTGGCCTTCGATACCGACTTCCTGAAGCAGGTCTTCGGCGATCTTGGGACCGACACCAAAGACGTAGCGGAGTGCGATACGGATGGGCTTGTTATCCGGGATGTCTGTGCCTGCAATACGGGGCATGTTGCTTTCCTTCTACTTGAATCAGCCTTGACGCTGTTTGTGCTTGGGGTTGGTGCAGATCACGCGGATCACGCCTTTACGACGGATGATCTTGCAGTTTTCACAGATTCGTTTAACGCTGGAGCGAACTTTCATGGTTCTACCTCGCTTAGGTCAGTATCCCTACAGGGGCATTACTGACGATAAATAATCCGACCACGGGTCAGGTCATAAGGACTGATGTCCACGGTCACCTTGTCACCAGGGAGAATTCGGATGTAGTGCATACGCATCTTGCCGGAGATCTGGGCCAGAATTTCGTGGCCGTTGTCCAGCTTGACTTTGAACATTGCGTTGGGCAATGCATCAAGCACTTCGCCGTCTACCTGAATTTTGTCTTCTTTCGCCATTGTCTGGCTACTCTCTTTCCGCCTGTCTCAAGGCCTGTTGTCAATTGCCGTCTGTCAGAACTTCACAGCCGTCGGCGGTCACGGCAACGGTGTGCTCGTAGTGAGCAGCAGGCTTTTTGTCGACCGTTACCACAGTCCAACCGTCAGCCAGTGTTCTGACTTTATCCGTCCCGAGATTGCACATCGGCTCAACGGCCAGCACGATCCCTTCGCGGAGTTCAATGTCATTCATCAGCAGATCTCTGCTAACGAAGTTGGGGACCTTCGGGTCTTCGTGCATCGTTTGACCGATGCCGTGACCGACGAAGTCCCGCACCACGCCGTAGCCTTCACGCTCGGCGATGTTCTGCATGATCCGTGCAACCTGGCTCCATTTGCGGCCGGGACGGATATTTTCGATGGCAGCCATGAGAATGGCTTCGGTAGTTTCGCAGAGTTTGCGAACTTCCGGGGCAACGTTGCCGACCATGACTGTGGTCGCCGAATCGCCGCACCAACCATCTAACTGGACGCCGCAGTCGAAACCGACAATGTCGCCGTCCTTGATTTTGTAGTCATCAGCAATCCCGTGAACCACCACCTCGTTAACCGAGATGCACAGGTTTGCCGGGAAGCCTTCACCTTCGCGGTACGTGGGGTAGTTTTTGAACAACCCACGTCCACCTGCGGCCGTGAACACTTCATACGCTGAGTCATCAAGCTCCTTGGTGGTAACACCGGGCTTGCAGTTTTCCCGACAGTGCTGCAACACTTTATGGACGATTCGTCCTGCTGCACGCATTTTGTCGAGTTCTTCTCGCGTTTTGCGTTTAATCGCCATGTTTCCGGGCCTGACTTTGCTTCACTAAGCCTGCAAATTTTGCAGAGCCCAGAATCATATCAAAAAAGCCTGTCTATGCCAAGTCTCATTTTTGCCGAATCCCTGAAGAAAAATCAGGAAGGACGGCTGCCACGAATCTTGGGACCTTTGCCCCCTGCTCCTGCCAGGAAGCCCGGGTAGTTTCGCATCATCAGTCCGGCTTCGATTCGTTGGACGAAATCGAGCATGACGCTGACGACGATCAGCAGACCCGTGCCACCGAGGAAACTGGTGACGGCAAAGGGAATTTCGAAGTAACCTGCCACCACACTGGGGATGACAGCGATGACTGCCAGGAAGCCTGCCCCCACATAGGTGATGCGTTCCATGACGGTTTCAAGGTACTCGGCGGTACGTGGACCCGGACGCAGACCTGGGATAAAGCTGCCATGGTCGCGAAGCTGGGTGGCCATCTCCTTGGGCTGGAACTGGACAGTGGTCCAGAAGTAAGCGAAGAAGAAGATCATGCCGACGTAGGACGCCAGGTACGGGAAGCTCAAGGGATCACGGAAGTTTCGGTCCATGAAGACGCAGAAACTGTTACCTTCAAAGACACCGACAAGCCAGCCGAAGAGGAGGCTTGGGAACATCATCAATGACGAAGCAAAGATGATGGGCATCACGCCACCGTGATTTACACGCAGCGGGAGGTAGCTTTTCTGACCACCATAAACGCGACGACCGCGGGTATGCTTGGCTTGCTGGATCGGGATGCGACGCTGGCCCTGGGTGATGAGAATCGAGCCTGCCACCACAGTGATGAAAGCAGCAAGCAGGAGAATCACGGTCCAGGGGGTGTAAGAGCCTTCATCACCGGTCATCGAGAAGCCTTCAGCAATGATGCCGATGGCGCCGGGCATACCGGCGATGATCCCTGCGGTGATGATCAGCGAAGCACCGTTACCGATGCCGTACTTATCAATCTGTTCACCAAGCCACATCAGGAACACGGCACCGGCGGTGAGCGCCAGTAAGCCGGAGAGCACGAACATGAACGTGCCTGAGTACTCGGGATAAACCAGTTGGTTGGACTGGATGAAGCTCAACCAGAACCAGCCTTGGACGATAGCCAGAGCCACCGTGCCGTAGCGGGTGTATTCGACGATCTTCTGCCGCCCCGCCGGTCCTTCCTTCTGCAGTTGCTGGAAGCTCGGGACCACCGTGCCAAGCAACTGGAAGATAATGGATGACGAGATGTAGGGCATGATGCCAAGACCGAAGATGGTCGATTGGCTGAAGTTACCGCCGGTGAAAATACCGACGAAACTGATCAGGTTGCCCATCGCGGTGTCCTGGGACTTTTCAGCGAAAGCCGACAACGAACTCTGGTCCACACCAAGCAATGGAATGAAGAAACCAATGCGGTAGATGGCGAGCATCCCCAACGTGAACAAGAGCTTGTTTCGCAGCTCGTTGATTCGCCAGATATTCAGGAAGGCTTGAAGCATCGTTATCCCCCGGATCTTACCGGGATCATCGGACCCAACGGGTCAATTCAAACTAGTTATTCAGGATTCGGTGGCAGTACCACCGGCAGCGGTGATCTTGGCTTTGGCCGATTCGCTGAACTTGGCAGCTGTCACGGTCAGCTTCTTGGACAGTTCGCCCTGCCCCAGAACCTTGACCGGGTCCTTGGTGTTGCGGATCAAACCGGCCTTGACAAGCATGTCCGGGTTGACTTCTGCACCATCTTCAAAACGCTTGGCAAGGTCTTGAATGTTGACAATGGCATAGTCGGTGCGGAACATCGCATTGGTGAAGCCACGCTTGGGAATACGACGGAAGAAAGCCATCTGGCCACCTTCATGTGCCGCCTTCTTGGAGTAGCCTGCACGGCTGCCCGCACCCTTGTGACCACGGCCACAGGTCTTGCCCAGGCCAGAACCCGGACCACGACCAACGCGCTTACGCTTTTTGTGACGGCCGACTTTTTCAGTAATTTCGTGAATCATCATGGCTGGTTAAGCTCCTGACCGGATCCGTAAAACTATCCGGAATGATGTATCTTTTCAAATCCCATGGCCTTAGCCTGGGACAATTTATCCAAAAAACAATAGTCCAAATCTTATTCGGCGGACTTGGTTTCGCCTTCTGCTGCCGGAGCTTCCGTTGCCGGGGCTTGTTCCGGGGCGGTCTTGGGTGCTTCTTCACCGCCCTGCTGTTGTTCAGCAGCTTGTGCTTCGTCACCACCGCGACCACGACCACGACCGCCACGACCACGACCGCCACCCTTGGCATTCTTCTGTCCGACCTTGTTCACCGGGGCCTTGGCCTTTTCGGTGCCGGAGGTCTGAGGCAGGTAACGCATACCAGCAGCGATCTTTTCTTCGACTTCGGTGTCGCCCAGTTCAACGTCACGCAGCTTGGCGATGGTTTCCTTGGACTGAAGTTGAAGGAGGCTGAGCATGGTGGCTTTGACCAGGTTCTTCTGGTTGGCCGAGCCAAGACTCTTGGTCATGCAGTCCTTGACGCCAGCCATTTCCAACACGGCACGCACGGAAGCACCGGCTTTAACACCAGTACCCGGGGCAGCGGGAATGAGCTTGATCTTGGAAGCACAGAACTTGCCAGTCACTTCGTGGGGGATGGTGCCGTCCTTGAGGACAACCTTGGTCAGAGACTTGCGGGCATTCTTCTGTGCCTTTTCGATGGCAGCAGGAGCACCGGCAGCCTTGCCGTAACCAATCCCAACGCTACCGTTGCGGTCACCGACCACAACCAGTGCACTCAGGGAGAAGCGACGACCACCCTTGACGACCTTGGCGTTACGCCACAGGTAGACGGTGGTGGATTCAAGCGTCTTTGACGAGTCTTCGAGAAATTCAGCCATTTGAATTACTTTCTATTGCCTGGGCATCTCAAGTCCAGGTCTTCAAGTGCTGCGGTGAATCATGAACCCTTTCACAATTCGAAGCAGCAGGTTTAATCTCAATTAGAACTTCAGTCCGCCTTCGCGGGCACCGTCGGCCAGAGCCTTGACACGACCGTGATACTTAAAGCCGTTACGGTCGAACTGGACCTGGGTGATACCAGCGGCAACGGCCTTTTCAGCCAGCTGCTTGCCGATTTCGATTGCTGCAGCAATGTTGCCACCGTTACCGAGCTTGGCTTGCTTGGAGGACCAGGAAACCAGGGTCTTGCCGTCCATGTCGTCGATGATCTGAGCGTAGATTTCCTTAAGGGAACGGTAAACGGTCAGACGCGGACGCTGGGTATCGCCGAAGACTTTCTTGCGGGTACCGGTTTTGCGACGGGCGCGACGGAGTGATTTGATCTTGTGTTGTTTCATCGTTTTAACCTTCCTTACCTGCTCGCAATGTAAAGCAGGACCAGGTTGTTTTAAGCAGCTTCAGCTAGCGGCTTAGCCAGCCAGAGCCTTACCTTCCTTACGAAGGATGACTTCGTCGGAGTACTTGATACCCTTGCCGTTGTAGGGTTCGGGTTTCTTGTGCGAACGGATCTGAGCGGCACATTGACCGACCAGCTGCTTGCTGGGGCCGACGACCTTGATCTTGTTGCCTTCGACGGTGACGGTGACGCCTTCGGGAATCCCGACGATACGGGTATCAGCAAAGCCCACGTTCAGGTGCACTTCGCGACCCTTGACCTGGGCAGTCCAACCAACACCGTTGATTTCGAGGTTCTTTTCATAACCTTCAGTGACGCCGACGATCATGTTGAAGACCAGCGAACGGGTCAGGCCGTGAAGGGCCTTGGATTCGCGGGAATCGTTATCGCGGGTGACGTTGATGGTATCGCCATCCACTGCGACGGCGATCTGGGGCTTGTGGGTGAAGCTGAGCTTACCGTTTTTGCCTTCGATGTTCACTTCGCATCCGTTGACGTTGACTTTAACGCCGGAGGGGATGGTGATGGGTTGTTTACCGACTCGTGACATTTGTTTGTTTCCTTCCGAACAGGCTTATTTCAAGCAGCCTTCGGTTTGATAACCGTTGCCCTACCGACCCGGCTCACATCACCGGCATCCAGTCAGGGACGGGGAATACGTTTGGTTTTACTCGACAGTGCACAGAAGCTCGCCGCCGACCTTCTGGTCCCGGGCAAGACGATCAGAAAGCACACCAGCGGGGGTACTCACAATCGCGATACCAAGGCCACCGAGGGGACGGGGCAGTTCTTTGACCTTCTTGTACACGCGGCAGCCGGGCTTGGACTCACGGTGAATGGCGTTGATCACCTGTTCACCATGGGGGCCGTACTTGAGCTCAATGCGAAGGATACCTTGACGTCCATCTTCGATGACGGCGTAGTCGTTGATGTAACCCTCCTGCTTCAGCACGTTGGCGATGCCGGAACAGACTTTGCTGTTCAAACAATCGACGCGCTCTGAGCGGTTGCGTACCGCGTTGCGGATTCGGGTCAGCATGTCGGCGATCGGGTCGCTCAATGCCATTTGGCTTCTCCAGTCAGCTAGTCACTCAACGTGAGTGGTGCAATGAATTTGGTTTGTTTACAACGTCCAGTGTTTCGTGCTTACCACGAAGCTTTACGCATCCCGGGGATCTTGCCCTGCAAGGCCAACTCGCGGAGCATGAGACGGGAAATCTTGAACTTGCGGTAGACACTGCGTGAGCGGCCGGTCAGGGCACAAAGGTTACGCACGCGGGTCGGTGAGGAGTCACGCGGCAGCTTCTGGAGTTCCAGGTAGTTGCCGGCTTCCTTGAGGGCTTTACGCTTGGCAGCGTATTTGTCCACACAAGCCTTGACTTTATCGTTACGGGTAATGGTTGATTTGGACGCCATATCTGTCGTTCCTATCCGTTATGCCTCGTCGCGCTTGATAAACGGCATGCCGATTGTCTTAAGCGCTTCCTTGGTGATTTCGTTCGTCGAGTTCTTGAAAACGAAGGTGATGTTCATCCCGTGAAGGAACTTGGCGTTAGCCATGTCGATTTCCGGGAAGATGCCTTGTTCGGTGATGCCGAAGGAGTAGTTGCCTCGACCGTCGAAGCTGTTGTCCTTCAGACCACGAAAGTCCTTGATACGCGGGATGGCCACGGCGATCAGACGATCAAAGAACGTCCACATACGGCTGCCGCGGAGGGTCACCATCGCACCTGTTTCGTAACCGGCACGAACTTTGAAGTTCGAGACCGACTTCTTGGCCTTGACCATCACTGCCTTTTGGCCGGAGATGGTTGCCAGGTCAGCGAGGACCTGCTCTTTGGCGGTCGCATTGACCTTGGTGCCTTCGAGCTGCTTACCCAGACCGACGTTGAGGACGATCTTTTCAAGCTTGGGCAGTGCCATCGGATTTTCGATGTTGAACTGCTCTTTGATCTTGGGGCAGACCTCGTTTTTAAATTTTTCTTTGAGACGCGGAGTTGTCATTTCAAGACTTCCTTATGACCTGCTTGTATACAGGTACACGCTGTTAATGACTTATTTCTTGGCCTTTTTGAGTTCCGGGCCAAGCTGTTCGCCAGTGCGAACGGCCAGACGGACCTTGGAACCATCAGCACGGGTTTCAAACTTCACACGGGTGGGCTTTCCGTCGTTAGCCAGCGGGCTGACGTTGGAAATGTGAATGGGCATTTCCTTTTCGACGATACCGCCCTGGGGGTTGGCCTGGGTGGGCTTCATATGTTTCTTGCGAACATTGACGCCTTCGACGACGACGCGATTGTCATCGACGAGCACCTTGGTCACCTTGCCGGTCGCACCTTTGTCCGAGCCGGAGCGGACATACACCGTGTCACCTTTGCGAATGTGTCGTGGCATTGTTAACTCCGATTCCTTAGACAACCTCAGAAGCGAGGGATACGATTTTCATGTAGTTCTTTTCACGCAGCTCACGAGCCACGGCACCGAAGATACGGGTCCCACGGGGGTTGCCGTTATCGTCGATGATAACGATGGCGTTGCGATCGAAGCGGACATAGCTGCCGTCGACACGACGCACGGGGTACTTGGAGCGGACGACCACACCCTTGACGATCGTGCCGGTCTTCATGTCGCTGCCTGGCAGAGACTTCTTGATCGAGCACACGACCTTGTCACCGATGGTGGCGGTGGGACGCGAGTGACGCATGTGGCCGGTCGAGCGACCAAGCACACGGATCACATAGGCGATTTTGGCGCCGGTGTTATCCGCAACATCAATTCTTGATTCCTGCTGAATCATGGTTCAAATCCTCATACAACGCACTGACGTGCTGTTGATTGATTACAGAGTCTTGGTTTCGACGACCTTGACCAGACGGAAGGTCTTGGTCTTGCTCAAGGGGCGACAACGTGCGATCTGGACGGTATCACCAAGCTTGGCTTCGTTCTTTTCGTCGTGGACCTGGTAACGGGTACTGCGACGAAGATACTTGCCGTACTTTTCATGCTTGACGGAGTAGTTCACTTCAACGGTACGGGTTTTGTCCCGCTTGTCTGAGGTGACAACGCCGGTCATGGTTCCGACCAGTGGGCCGCGTCCAGTTGTTGTTTCAGTAGCTTGTGCCATTGTTATGCACCTTTCGCAGCTAATTCACGCTGACGTTTTTCAGTAAGCAGACGGGCCACGTCACGACGCAGCACACTCTTCTGTCCGGGGTTTTCCAACTGCTCGGTGACGGCCTGGCTACGCAGGTCGTAGATCTGTCGGCGGGTCTGTTTGATTTCCGCTTCGATCTGATCGTCGCTGAGCTTTTTGATTTCACTTGCCTTCATCGTTCTGATCCTTCTCAATCAGTTGCACATCTTGACCTGAGCCCCACCTTGTTGCTCCTCTTTGCTGAGGAACATTTCCGGGGGTCCGGGGGATTAGACGTGGCGACGTTCCACGAAACGAACCTTAAACGGCATCTTGTGTGCCACGCGGAGCAGTGCCGAGCGAGCCACATCCTTGGGGACGCCTGCCAGTTCGTAAAGGACGGTGCCTTGCTTGATCTTGGCAGCCCAGAATTCCGGCTCGGCCTTACCCTTACCCATACGCTGTTCCAAGGGCTTCTTGGTGATGGGCTTGTCGGGGAAGACGCGGACGAAAAGCTTGCCTTCACGGCTGACGTACTGACGAGCGGCGATACGGCCGGCTTCGATCTGACGGGCGGTGAGCAAACCATTTTCCATCGACTGCAAACCGTATTCACCGAAGGCGACATAGTTGCCGCGGGTGGCCACGCCCTTGTAGACGTTGCCCGACTTACGGTGCTGTTTACGATATCGAACTCGTTTTGGCATCAACGGCATCGTTGACTTCCTTTACACTTAAGTAACTATCTATCTCGTCTTAGCGACGGCCACGGGCACGCGGGCGGGCACCGGCGGCACGGGATTCGATTTCACCTTCAGCCAGTTCGGTGTACATACCCTTGAAGACCCAAACCTTGACACCGATGATGCCATAGGTCGTGCGGCTCAGGGCCAGGCCGTAATCCACGTTGGCCTGGATCGTCTGAAGCGGAATGGCGCCCAAACGAATGTCTTCCTTACGGCTCATTTCATGACCACCCAAGCGGCCGGAGAGCTGAATCTTGATACCCTTGGCACCGGCGGCGATGGCGGCGTCAGCCTTCATCTTCACAACACGACGGAAGCTTGCACGCTTGGCCAGCTGTTCGGCAATGCTTTCACCGATGAGCTGGGCATCAACGTCGGGGTTACCGATTTCGATGCAGGAGACCGAGACGTTACGACCGGTCAGGCGTTGCAGTTCCACGGTGAGGTCTTCAATGTTCTGACCCTTGGGGCCGATGACCAGACCGGGACGTGCGGTGCGGATGATGACCTTGAGCTCTTCACGTGTACGTTCGATGTGAATGTCGCTCACGGCTGCAAACGGAGGTTTGCGGTTGAGCTTCTTATCGATGTACTGACGGATCTTCTCGTCTTCAACGAGCAGTTCGCCGTAAAGGGCCTTGGGGGCATACCAGCGGCTACGATGAGCTTCGGTAATGCCAACTCGAAATCCAAATGGATGAACCTTTTGTCCCATGATTAATCTCTATGGTTGGGGTTAGCTCTCTTGCTTACTTCACATCAACAGCAATGGTGATGTGACTGGTTCGCTTCTTGATCGCGTGGGCACGGCCACGGTCTTTGGGCTGAAAACGCTTCATGGTCGGGCCGGAATCCACACGGGCGTCGGTGACGATCAGGCGACGCATCTGGTCACTTGAAAGGTCGCCGGCAGAGCGAGCGT
>JBICHS010000196.1:0-3497 GCA_043101135.1 Phycisphaeraceae bacterium JB051 | reverse complement strand
ACCTTGGTTTTGCCATGCAGTTCAAACCCAATTCACCCTGGCAGTCATTCTTTGCCAAGGCTCCTGAACAGAAAATTTCCGGCTTTGAGATGATGCCCAATCGCGTCTGGATTCTTGCATCCAAGGTGATGCTCGCGCATTTGAATCTGCAGGATTTTTCCGACATCATCGTTGCCAATCTGCCTGAGGATCAGAAGCCAACGGTCGATACCAAACCGATCTTTGAAGCGATGTCCGGTTATGAGAAACTCGAACAGATGCTCGTTGCCGATGCCCAGGGACAATGGAAAATCATCAATGCCTTGAAGCATCCGGGCTATACCAAGCAGATGTTCGAGAAGTTCAAAACATCCCTGATGGATGCTCAAAAACAGTTGGCAGACAACCCCGATGTGCCGGTGACATTTGAAAACCAGGCTGATGCGTTGGACATCCCCGGCGCGCTGGGCACGCATGTTCTGACAATCAAGAGCAATGACGAAATGATCAATCAAGGCATGATGCGCAACGCAGGCACCGACGCGTTGAAAGTCTACTTTGCCTACACCGACAAGGGCGTGATCAGCGTCATGGGTGATGAGGATCTGCTCAAGCGTTCCGTCGAAGCGCTGGCATCAGACGAACTGGAAACGGCCCTGGAACAGACGACGCAGGTCCTGCAGGCCAACCTCCCCGAAAACTGTTTTGCAGCAGGCTACATGAACCTGACACAGACCATTCGCTTCGTGCAGACGATGATGCTCAAAAATCCAGCAACCGCGCAATACGCAATGATCCTGAGCATGATCCAGTTACCCGAGGACATGCCCCCAATGGTTGGGAACATTGCCAACACCGACGGCGGCGTGCGCTTTGGCATGTTCCTGCCCAGCAAGACCGTGACCATGACATCCCAACGCCTCAGACAACTGTGGATGATGATGGCGCCGATGATGGCCCCCCAACCACAGCAACCAGGTATGCAGATTCAGTGATGCAATCAAACAAAGCCGTGTCCCTCCCGGGGCACGGGTTGCAACTTAATAAACACCCGTGACTCAGTAGCGTCACGGCTTTGAAAAACAAAATTCACGACATAAAAAAACCGCAGACCTCGTTGCTGAGATCTGCGGTTTTTTATTTGAGTTGTCAGCGACACGCGGTGTCGCAGCTATTTCAACAGAATCAATCGTGATGTTGTTGAAACTTGTATTCGATTATTTTTCGTCCAGCAATTCGACGGAACCGAACTTCTTGCCTTCGAGCATTTCAAGTGATGCGCCACCGCCGGTGGACACGTGGCTGACCTTGTCAGCAAAGCCGAGAATTTCGATGGCAGCAGCACTGTCACCACCACCGATGATGCTCACCGCGTCGGTGTCAGCGATCGCCTGGGCGACAGCCTTGGTGCCTTCGTCAAACGGTGCTTTTTCGAACACACCCATCGGGCCGTTCCAGACCACCGTCTTGGCAGCCTTGACCGCTTCGGAGTAAGCAGCAATGGTGTCGGGGCCAATGTCAAAGCCCATCATGCCGTCAGCGATATCACCGTCAGCAATCTTGCGTTCGGCACCTTCAAGGGTACCGAAGTCATCATGACAGGCATGGTCGGTGGGGAGCATGAGCTTGTCGCCACCCTTGGCCATCAGTTCCTTGGCAAGGTCGAGTTTGTCTTCTTCGACGAGACTGTTGCCAACCTTCTGGCCCTTGGCTTTGAGGAAGGTGTAAGCCATCGCACCACCGATGAGCACCTTGTCACAGACGCCCAGCAGGTTGGAGATGACGTTGATCTTGTCAGAGACTTTGGCACCACCGAGGATGGCCACGAACGGACGCTCGGGGCTGGAGATGGTATCGGTGAGATACTTGATTTCCTTTTCGACCAGGAAACCGACGACCGCCGGCTTGCCCGCTTCCTTCATGGCCTTGGGAACGCCATACATCGAGGAGTGTTCGCGGTGACAGGTACCGAAGGCGTTGTTGCAGTACACATCGCCGAATGTTGCAAGCGTGTTGCAGAAGGCTTCGACGCCCTTCTTTTCATCCTTGGTGAAGCGCAGGTTTTCGATCATGACCACATCGCCAGCCGCCATCGCAGCGACCTTGGCCTTGGCATCGTCGCCGACGGTGTCCGCTGCAAAAGCAACGGGACGCCCCAGCAGTTCACCAAGACGATCCGCAGCAGGCTTGAGGCTGAATGCCGGTTCGACACCTTCGCCCGAGGGACGACCCAGGTGACTCATGAGCACACAGCTGCCACCGGCATCAAGCACCGCCTGAATGGTGGGCAGGGCCATGCGGATGCGGCGGTCATCGGTGATGACACCTTCTTTGAGGGGAACGTTGAAGTCCACGCGCATGAGGACTTTCTTGCCGGACAGATCAATATCGCCAATGGTTTTCTTGGCCATGGGAAGGCTCCTTTGTCAGTGTTTGTACTACGTTTGCCCGCCATAAACGGACTTGAGAGGGATATGATAACTATATTTTGCAAATCATGCCTTTTTGGCATGGGGTGACTCAATATTCATTATTGATGAAATTTGTTTCGTCCAACGGTCGATGCAGGCCACAGGATCACCTTGGAACTTGAATGAATTTTCGATGTTTTGCCTGGCGCGCATTCTGCGGATTGGCTGTGGATAATCTGGCGTTTAGCTGTCGATGCGTTGTAGCGCACTTGGGCAGCTTATCGACAAAGTCCGAATAACTGACGGATCAGCCGAGTTGTCGACAATGCGCGCAACACAAGCAACAACCTAAATGACTGCTTTTCCACACACTGTTCATTGCTATAAATAATTGTGGATAAAGGCTGCAAAACGTTCTTCCGGGGGTTATGCTCAAATCGACAGGGCTTATGACTAAGACGAAGTTATATTTATATATTTACTCTTAGTCTTATACCCAACGACAAAATTCAAGCTCGGGCCCATGTGGATATCGTTGGATCAGCGTGCAAATTTATTGCTGACAATGAGGACAGAACACCGTGGTGCGTCCTGCCAGCAGTTGGCCATGCAGCGGTGCTTTGCATTTGACGCAGTTATCCCCAGCTCGTCCATAAACCTTGTGGAGATTCTGGAACTTCCCCGATTCGCCGTTGACCATCACGTAGTCCCGCAGGGTCGATCCCCCACGTTTGATAGCCGTTTTGAGCAGCTTTCGCATTTCACGCACGAGTATTCGGCAGTCATCCACCGATAATGCACAAGCAATTCGATCAGGTCGGATACCACAGTTGAAACAGAGTTCATCCACGTAGATATTGCCCAGCCCTGCCACCAGGTTCTGATCCAGCAAGGCCGCTTTGAGGCAGCGTTTGGTTTTCGCCAGCCCTTTGGCCAGTTGATCAGGCGTGATTCGCAGTGCATCAGGCCCGAGTTTGGACCAACGCTCGGCTTTGAGATCCGCCAGTGCACCAAATGTCCACAATCCGCCAAATCGCCTGGGGTCGATAAAACCGAGCGTATCAGTATTGGAAAGCTGCCAACGGACGTGACAGTGCTTGGGAAACG
>JBICHS010000195.1:0-10960 GCA_043101135.1 Phycisphaeraceae bacterium JB051 | reverse complement strand
TCAACACCCCTGTGAGTCTGGCGGACCTGTTCCCAACACTCTGCGGCCTGGCGGATGTTGCATATCCCCAAGACCTCTATGGCATGAATCTCACGCCGGCGATCAAAACCGGGAACGAGCCGGATCGTGGTGTGGTGTACTGCGACACGCTCAATGACCGCTGGGGAGAAGGAACGAACTTCCGCATGGTCCGCGATGGCAAGTACAAGTATGTTGCTTTCGGTGATGCGCCGGAGATTCTCATCAATGTCGAGGACGATCCCTTTGAGCAACACAACCTGGCGCCCAATGCGCAAGGCGAAGATGCTGAAGCGTTAACCAAACTGCGCGCGTTTGTGCAGCAGTCCATCAAACTCAACAATCAGGAACAATGGCAGAAGCGCGATGCTGAGCTTAAATCCAAGCATCCCAAACCCGACGCGATCATGCATGCGGGTTTGAATCACTACGAACTTTCAGACGGCCGGATCATTGAGCATGAACATCTGCTGTACAAGCCTCACGTGGTTGCCCCGACTGCTGGGACCTACATTGCTGACGCACCGAGATGAACGGCTCAGACCGCAATAGCACAGGGCGCAAAATTCAATACAATGGGGTCTTGAAATCACCAGACTGTCTTGGCGATCATGTCCCTGCTGGTGAGAAGTGAACGAATGAAAGCAGGTCCACTTTCATGCCCAGCATGCCTCAAACGCGGTCGAATCTGGCGATGCAAGCCTACGAACATATCCATTGCAAACTCTGGAATGGTGAGTTGGCGGTGGGCAGCAAATTGCCTGAAGTCGCATTGGCTAAAGAAATCGGGGTCAGTCGGACACCCGTCCGCGAAGCGGTTGCGCAACTGGAGAGCGAAGGCTTTCTGGTTCAAATCCCCAACACCGGCAGCTTTGTTCGCATGATCCAGCGGGATGAGCTCGACGAGCTTTTCGATTTTCGCATGCACCTGGAATGTTATGCATTGGAGCTGGTGATTCAATCCGCGGACGCTGAGCTGATCCAAAAACTCAGCCACCTGAGTAACCAGATGTTTGCGTTAATCCGTAAGCAGTATGACGCGTCCCAAGCTGATGACATCACCGAAGGTTTTGTGTTCACGCCAGGCTGGCATCAACTCGATGCACAATTTCACGAGCTTCTGCTGCAGTCTGCCAACAACCGTTGGATCAAACGCGTCAGTGGCCAACTGCATTTGATGAGTCGGATTTTCATGCCCGGTCGAATCGTTGCGCAAAACGAAAATTCGTGGCATCGAGCTATCCGAGTCTGGCGTCAACACCGGCGCATTGCCCGCTCCATTCAGACCGGCAATTTCGAGACCGGTCGTGACACACTGCGTCTACACATTGATCAGGGACGGCATGAATCCATGGCATTCATGGATTGGATCGAAGATCACATCAACGACAAACCTTCGCAACGCCGCAAGCTCCCAGAAGAACAAGCCAACATGCTTGAGAATATTCTCCACCTGCGCGAGGTGTTAGCCAATCAAGAAGACGCGTGAAACGTGTCGAGGAAAATCACGGCGAGTGATCAGAACAAATCACCAAACACCCCAATCACTGCTGATAAAACGTACTCACCGGCGTGGGGTTGGCTTCGTAGGCTTTAAGGTAATCACGCAAGGTATCCACCGCCAACGTTCCAATGGAGTCAGGAAGCAATGACACGACGGGATAGCCTTGAACGCCGCGATACAGATCCAGGTGTTCGCAGAAGCGTTCTGGCGAGATAGCAGGATCGTTGCCTGCAATATGATCGAGGTTGATCACCTTCCCCGGCGAGGATTGATTACAGACTTTAAAGTGAGCCAGCGTCAAATCACGCCACGCCATTTTCTCATTGCAAAGAACATCGTTGGTGCGAATCGCATCACCATATTGAGCAAAGAAAATGTCGGGCTGATGAATTTCCACTTCGACCTGTGGGTCAATTTCTTTGACGGCTTTGTAAAACAGGATGTGCAGCTTCTTCATGAAAGACTTGTCTGCATAGATCATATCCCACTTGAACTTCCGCACGCCCATATCGATAAACCGCGCAAACACCGGCTTGATGAGGTCGAAGGTTTCCTGACTATCAATCCAGTAATACCAGTCATCTTCCTTGTTGGGTGAGTCCGGCGTTGAGGGTGAAATCATCGGGCCTTTGAGATGCGGATTGTTTTTGACCAGTCGTGAAAGGTGGTGCAGCCAAACCGGTGCCATCCAGAGCCCGGGAACAAAGCCGTTATCCGCGATGCGGCCAATGGTCTTCGCAAAGTCGGGGAAACGAGCGGTGTCGACATCCCAATCACCGTAGGTAAAGTGGCCGGGCGTCCAACCGTGGTCAATGGTGAATTTGCCTTTGGGAAAACCCATCGCATCGACACGTTGCATGTAGTCATCGAGAAACGCATCGTTGAGAACTTCATGAGGCGTGCCGCTTCCCATGATGCGTTTTTGTTCAACCCACGTGCAGTATTCGATCATGTCCCAATGAGCAGGACGCTGGCGATTGGGATCGAGCAATGGATGCTCTGCCATGATCAGGCTGTTGCAATGTTTCCATGCAGTATCGGCATCACAGTTGTCATCATGGTAAAGCGTCTGGCCTTGAGGGATGGTGACGGCGAGGGTGTCCTTGCCATCAAATGCAAATTGACAACCTTGCTCGACGGCATCGGTCATGAAGTGAAAGAACTGACCTTTGGCATCAACAATGGCAGGCGATCCGGAAGTCGAAGACGCGTTGATCGTGAAGGGATTGTCGCTAAAGGCATGATCACGCATGTAGACATCACGCCCCCAAATGTTGTAATAAGGGCAATACAGCGGACCGGTCACGGGGAAAGTCAGCGTCGTTGAACCGGGGATCATGTTGGGCATGGGAACACCTGAAAATCATTTAAAATTTTAAATTTTATCACTGCCAACAAAGGCAAAACACCATCCTAGAAACTCCTGATTGGTTGGACAAATCGACGAGCATGACAACTGTCATTCGTCTACCGCCGTTGCTAAAATCACGGGATGCAATCTCCCGAATCAAATGCATGGCGAGAGTATTCTTCTCATCCAATCAAAGACGGGAACTGCAAATTCTCAATGGGAACACGCCAGCCCCGAGCTCTACCCACAGTATCGTGATGTCCTCTCACTTCTCCAAGTCACGGGAATCATGGCAGACGTGTACAGCCTCTGGCAGGAATTGGTCGAGCGAAAAGGTTAGCTGTCCTTCACAGTCAACGGTCTGAATCATCCCAATGACTTTGGCCATCGACTCTATGCTCAAACACTCTGGGCATCGCTACTGCATACCATTGGCCAGCGTCGTATGTGAGTGTAAAGTCATGCCTCTTTTCTCAGACCAGGGAGCTTCGCCCCCCCCGGAAGCACCCCGGAAGTGGGGACAATCAAGCGATTCATAAGACCAGTGAATTAACAGGTATTCGAACGATTAACATGCCATGCGTCTTGGCAATCAAACATGTGTCCGAAAGATCGATTCCCCCCACGTATTCCATGCATCAAAGGCCTGCCCTTCTGGGGGACGTGATCCAGCGGCGGAACGCTGGCGGGGTTTGGGGCAGAGCCCCATCTCATGTTTTCTGCAATCATTTGAATGCAAGCACACAGCACACTTGCCATATCGTTCCAAACTCGACAGGGGGTCCGGGGGGCAAAGCTCCCTGGCCAGTAAAACACTTTATCTTTCCAATTTCAAACATGTCATTGAATGTGCAGGGAACGTGTGTTGCAACTTGCCTTCTTTGTGTAACGGCAATGTTGTCCCATTGTGTGTTCGCCCCACAAAGTCTTCATCGCTTGTGTTCATCGCATTCATCGCTTTGCCGTTGACCTCGAAATAACTTGCTTTGTTTGCAACGAAGTTTTTCAGGTTCACAGTTGTTGTCAGATCACGATCCGCAGACTTGTTGATCACCATCACGTAAAGCGTTTTGCCATCGGCTGAGAGACTGGATGTACTGGTGAGTAGTGGGTATTCGGGGAAGGTTTCGTTTTGCCAGGGCTCAACGGTGAGGTTGCGGATTTCAAGCGTCCCGGATACTGCGGCTTGCCCACCGAGCAATCTCAGAAGAACCACCAACCCGGTCGTATCGGGACGTGGCATGTAGTCCAAGGTGAATGTCGTGAATTGTGTTGCATTCTGCAGGACATCCAAACCAACCGCCGAGCCACTCTTGGTCCAACCGCGCAGATCCATCATGCCAAGCCCGAGCGTGATCGGTGGCGAATCGGATTCAAGGGTCCATCGTGCTTCAAACGTCGCGCGATACATCAGGCCCGGTCGACCGGGTTGATAGTCCCGGGGCATTTGAACATGGGGCACCACCATGAACTCGGGATATTGCTGGCCGGTGAATTGGTTGAGTTTGATCTTGATCCCCGTCGCGTCAGAGGCGAGTTGTTCAAAACCTTTGTCAGTTGGCAAAGCGCGTTGCTGCCCCAGTTCAAGCAGATTGATGGGCGCGAGTTGACGCGGCGGTTGATGTCGATCGCCCATTGCAGGCTTGGCACGATTGAAGCCTGCAAAGCTCTGTGTCGGGCAATCGACTTTGTTACGCACCAACACATCACCAAACTGCTCACCCCAGAGTTCAAAGAAGTGAACCGGTGCATACTTGTCACGAATCTCACCGGTTCTCAAATCCGACCACAACGGCGCCCAGTAGTTGTTAAGCAGCATCCAATAGTTGGCTAGAAACACGCCACTGTCAGGCTTGAGCATGTTGGCGATGTTGTCCGCACAGAACAGTCCCGCAGCCAGGCTCAGACGATATTTGACCTTGGGCTTGCCACGCTGGACATAAGACGCGTTGTACTCAGTGATGGCGATGGGCAGGACTTTGCCCAACACATCACGTGAGATTTGCTTGACGTCCTGGATCATGGCCATCGCTTGTTGATTGGATGCGACTGCGGCCTGTGTTGCCAACTGGTCCACTTCCGGGGGCATGGGGGCATTACCACCCAGGCGCACGGTGTAGACATGAAAAATCAGAAAGTCCGCAGCATCACCAACACCCCGCAGATATTGACGTGTCCATGCGTCATGCGTCCCTTCCTTGACCGGCACGCCCGTCTGGATCGTTGGGTCGACGGCTTTCATCGCAAGGATAATCTCGCGAGCATGAAGTCCGGCTTCGTAAGGTTGACGCAGTTGGCTGACAACATTCTTTCGCCAATCAACCCATGATTCATTGCCGATCTCGAAAACCTTCACGCCATGAGGTTTTGCATGTCCCATCGCAGCACGAAGTTTTGCCCAGGGGTTGTCACTCTCAACAGGCAGATTCAGATACGCCACCAGGTCCGCCGCGTCTGCGGGCGTGCCGGTGTATTCACTGACAACGATCTGCGGCTGGGCGTCGACTTGTCTGCAGATGGTGAGATACGCTTCGAGGCCGAACTGCATATCACCACGTTCTTCAACGGGCCCGACAAATTTTTTCCAGTCATAGCCATGCACTGCCAATCCGCCGGGGTAGCGCAAAGTGCCGGGCCTCATGCGTTTGAACTGCTCAAGAATTTGTGGCTGGGGTTGCCGGGTTGCCGGATCCCAGACACCGTTGCCATACTTGAGTACATTCAGATCAGGCGACTTGGCGGAAAAGATACCGTAGTTATCCGCACCTTTGATGCACTGGCCGAAAATCCTGCGATTGACAGGGCCAAGTGTTTGCGACGCGTCGACGGTAATCTGCGAAGTGGGTTGTGTCGTCTTTTGTGCATGTGAAGCCTGACAGACAACGCAAAGACAAAACAGAAAACTGAAAAACAGATGACGAATCATTGATCGGGTCTCCAGTGGCTATCGCCGTTAGCATCGGAATCGCGGGTGACATTGGCGACATGGCCGTCGAAATAGGTGGTGTTCATGCTGTCATTGAGATGACGATATGCCGGGGCAAAGGTGTTACCGAGGATGGTCATATCTTCGCCGGTATAGTCGAGCTTGTGATCGACGCGTGTCCAGAATTTGACAGCATCAGTGATATCGATTTTTTCGGAGGGCTTGAAGATCTGTAGTTCGCGCCACCCGACATAATCAGCACCCGACGCCATGCCGGTGTAGTTGGCACCATAGCTCAGCCCCCAGTTGTACATCGTGCCGACGTTACTGGCGATGGCCAGATCACTTTCCTCACAGATAAAGCTCCGTGGGACTGCGGCCCCACCCTGTGGATCAAGCCCAAGCATACTGCGAAACAAGGGGTTTTGGATCCATGCCTGGTAGCTGGACGTCCCGGGAATCTTGTGCCAAACCGGCGGGAAATAGCCATCGTTTTCATTGCTGTAGGCAATGTTGGCAATTTTGATTTGTCGGAGCATACTCGCACATTGGGTCTGCCTGCTGACCTTGCGAGCCTGTTGCAAAGCCGGTAACAAAATGGCAATGAGCAGTGAGATGATGGAGATCACCACCAGCAACTCGATGAGCGTAAATGCGTGTCTGGAAGTTTGGTGCGATTTCATTTTTATGCTCCACCAGTGCATTGCGTCACACTACCACGCACATTCAAAGGGACGGCCAATCGTGTAATGGCATCGGTTTGATCACCTGCCAACGTCTCAGACAGCGCTTTGGCTGCGAGGAATCCCATCTGTTCATAGGGTGCGTTCAGCGCGTCGATCGGCTCAACCGACGCCTTGAACATGAACAAATCCGAAAGCGAAAGCACCGAAAGGTCTTTGCCGATTCCACGCCCCAACGCATGAGCTGCACGCAGAAGCCCCGTGGTGATGTAGCCATTACCACCAATGACAGCAGTGAGATCAGGATGTTGTTTGAGTAATTGCTCGCTGGCTTTCTCCCCCATCAGCCAGGGTTCATCAAAGTTCAGAACAGTGGCATCGACACATACTCGCTTCAGATCATCAAAGCGCATCCCGACCTGCTGCAACGCCTTGGCCATGCCTTCGCGGACTTCATGAGGAGAAGCGGAGTCCGCTGACTGATCGACAAAGCCAACTCTGCGATGCCCATGATCCAGAATGTGTTTCATCGCGTCATAGCCAATCATGAAACTGTCACCGACAATGGTGGGGATGTTCTGCAGGCCCATGTCGTGGTTGATGATGACAAATGGGAAATGACTTCGACGCAGATTCTGAAGATGTTCGACATACCAGGCAAAGGGTGGTGGGTAAATGATTGCACCGCAGACGAAGGCAGGGTCCAACGCAGCGATCATGTCCACTTCCTGTTTGTAGTCTGAGTCGGCCACCTGAACCAGCAGCCGCACCGACACTTCCTCAAGGCCGCGCTTCACCCCACGCACAATGGCGGAGCGATTTTCACTATGCAAATCCGGCAAGACCAGCGCGATGTTGTGCTTGGTTTGCCAGGGTTCGCAAACATAAACCCCCCGCCCCGCACTGGAGCGCAGATAGCCTTCAACGGTGAGCATGTTCACCGCCTGCTTGACCGTGCCCACACTCACATCCAACTGCTCACTGAGCTGCCGCATGGACGGGAGCTTCTGGCCTGGGGAAAGATCGTTGGACCGAATCCGCCGGCGGAGCTCCTGCTGAATCTGCTGGACAATGGGCACCTGCGCCTGGTTATCAACGGTAAAAGTGTCGGACATGAAATGTCATCTCTGAAAAGTTGGACGAAGCCAAACCCTGCTGTTCGACTGTACTAATCCATAATAGTACAGTTAAATCGCAAAGGCAATGTTTTCCAGAAAACTATTTTTAAGACCCCTTAAAAAATAAACTTACACGCATCATTTTGACATGAAAAAATGCACGGGAATCCCGTCATGAAAGCTCAGGGCTCATGATCAGGCAATTCGCAGGTGCATACTGAAGCAATGAAAGACAACGAGCGAAACGTGTTAGATGCAAGCTGGTTCGGTTATAGAGTAAATCAATTTCACGATACCAACTTTCCGTCACTCCCACGCAGGCGGGCTTCAGCGGAGTGAACAGCATGCCACCGAATCAGGGTTGTATGGGAACGCCCCAATGAGAGCTGGTATGAAGATGAATGATGTAATGTCTTTTAGACATACTGAATCTGCGTATGCTCGGCAGTGGCATCGTCCATCTCAAGCGTGATCGCATGCGGGCAGGTGACTTGATAATCGTGCTTGCCATCGGAGGCCAACTGCGCGGAGACAAAAATCGGGCCATGCGGGGTGGGCAGTTTCAGTGATGCAGATTCCAACGTCGCAGGCTGCGGCGCGAAGCGAACCTTTTGCCAACCGGGCGTGATGACTTCAAACCCCATGAGCTTGCGGGTGATGATGTTCAGTGGCGAGGTGGCCCAGGCATGGTTCCAATCGAGATTGTTTTTATACCGATGAGCCCAGGCTTCGAGGGTCATCGTCGAGCCCTGCTCGATCATGTGATACCAGCCGCGATCGTCTTTGGCGGTCATCAGTTTCAAAGCATGCTCGGGACTGCCTGCATCGTACAAAGCTTCGAGCAGGTATTGGCTGCCGTACACACTGCACGCCATGCCACGCGATTCAACGAATTTGAGCACAGCCTCTTTGCGATCATCGGGCACCATCCCAAAGGCGAGCGGGAACATGTTCGAATGCAATGAGCTATGCGTTGAACCTTCACCATCGACATACAAACCAGTCGCAGGATCGTAGAGTTTTTCGTTCATGGCAACGCGGACTTTTTCGGCCTGCTCATCAAACTCAATGATCTCACCGTCATGCCCCAACGCTGCAGCGATCTTTGCCATATATTTACAGGCTTGATAATGCAGCGCGTTGACGACCGTATTGATCGGCATCATCTCATGATTATCACGCTCGCCCGTCCCACCTTCCGTGAAACTTCCCGGAGGCCAGTCAACCAGATCCTGCAAAGCCTTGTCGCCAAGATACCGTGGATGGAACAGATGCAGGCGTTGCTCAAGTGTCGCGGGGCGATTGGTTTTGTCCGTGCAGATCAGACCGTCTTCACGTGCAAGCTCAATGAGCGTCTTGGCACGCAGGTCCTGATAAAAACAGGCGATTGAAGACTGCTGCCCGGTGTAGAGATAATCCGCCCATGCCATGAAAACACTGTGCAGGTTCCAATCCGCAAACCACGTCGGATACTGCATCAGGTATTCCGTGCTGTAGCGTGCAATCTGCACCGCGTTGGCAAAGTCGACCGCATAGTGACTCAGCTGATTGATGTAGGCATCACCTTCATATGGGATGCGTTCACGATCGCCATCAACATAAACGCCACAGAACGTGGTCGCTTTGATGGTGTGCTTACACAAATCCCACACGGCATTGAGCGTCTGATCCGAGGACGTGAATTGGGCAGCCTCATCATCAAAATCAACATGCGCGCCGATCATCTGCAGCGTTGTATCATCCAACGAAAAACCATTGCCAGCAATCTGACAGTAGCGCATCGGCAGGACCTCGCCGACATCCGCTGGCATGGGAATGCCTGCAACGCCGGTGTTGCGTTCGTCAGCCGGGATGACAACCTGATAGCTGTGCGTCCCCTGTTTGAGCGGCACGTCAATGCAGCGATAGCGAACTGTCCCCGGTGGGTCAGAGTCAATGCAATCATCCTGAGCAAGCTTTTCACCGAGCTGCACTTTGGCAACAGCCGTTGGCTCATCACAGGTTGCCGTAAAACGAATGGTTGCAAACATCGCTTTACCAAAGTCTGCAAAGAGTACGCCATCATCACGATGTGTTAACCGTGTGGGTTTGATACAGGACGTGATCACCGTCGGACGCGTAACCGTAAATCGGCCGGATTCATTTTCAGCAGTGGACATCAGACAACTCAATATGAAAAACTGGACACCGCAGGATTAAACGCGACCATTGGTCATTTGTCAAAAAGCAAAATGCCGTCTGCCAATGCAAAACATCATTCGCTATCCGGCAAAAACTCTGTGAGTGAAAACGCTCCAAGGTCCACCGGGTCACTATCCTGCTCTGCGACGAGATTCAGTTCATATCGTCCCTGCATGCTTGAAATTGCCATCGCCAAACGGTTCTCTGCAACTTGCGGCTGTGCGACATTCAACTGCTGGACCTGCTGAGTCGGCTGGATCGGAGCAAGGTACTTGCTCATATTGTTCTGATCGAGCCGATGATTCCAGGCAGTGAAGACATCGGAGATATCAACAGCACCATCTTTGTCCAGGTCATACTGTGAGCCTGCTGTAGCCATTTCACTGGACGCTGCGCTAAGTCGGTTGTTCCAGATGGCAAAGACATCATCAATACCCACAGTACCGTTGCCGTTGGCATCACCGATGCAATTGCCGACGTAAAACACTTCGTCATTCAGAACGTTGACATGACCTGCCTTGCGGATGGTGACTTCCAGCCATTGATCGGTGATGCTGCCTGCCTCCCAAGTGATAGCAATGCGATCCGATCCGCCGACACCTTCACCAGCAAGCACGAGCACCTGCGATGGCGTGGGTGCATCCTGCCAATTGGCCGTGTCATTGTCATTACCAACCTTGAAGACAAAGTCCGCAGCAGAGATGGTGGAAAGATGCAGATCAACACCATCAATCATGATGCCGGTGATGCCATCAAGACTTGTGCTGTAGTTGACTGACGTCGAAATCTGCCCCGGCTGGAGCATTTGCACACGTTCGTCGATGGCCTGACTATCATCGCCATCAACCGCGGTACCGTTGCCATCATAGTAAGAGTCATTATGGAATAGATGCTCATCAACAATCTCAAAAGCAGGCATCATGCCCGCATCGATTGATGTCACCACATCACTATCCGCAAGTGTGATCAACCCCGTGCGACCGGTCACGCGATCCGCATCACTGTCTATCGTGTCATCGGCACCGACATCCTGCTGCGTGAAGACATAATCATCAGGCAGGATAAACTCGACGATGTAGTCACCAGCAGCATGACCGGTAAACAGGTATTGGCCGTCGTCATCGGTGAACGTGCTGGCAACCAGATTCTCCTGATCATCAAGCAGGTTCACGGTGACAT
>JBICHS010000194.1:0-11160 GCA_043101135.1 Phycisphaeraceae bacterium JB051 | reverse complement strand
ATCACGTGATCATCGATACACCGCCTGTCGTGGAATTGGCAGATGCTGGTATTCTCGGTTCGCAAAGTGACGATGTGATTCTCATCGCCCGCATGAGCCGAACCCCCAGCACGCTGATTCGTCAGGCCATCCGTACCCTGGAAAGCTACCATGCACCCGTCGCAGGCGTCATCGCCACCGACCACTCGCGAAGCTTCCGTCAGTATTACTACTACCGCTACGGATACCGTTATCAGTACCGCTACTACGCCAAGGCGGCCTGATTTCAGATTAGCGTATTCGTTGGATAGTTCGTTAAACCTGCGTTGTATTCGGAGTGCATGTTATGCAGGACTCAAATCAAACAAGTGGCAGCAGCGGGGCGGTTGGGAGAAAGACAATTCGCCAGGCAGCAGCAACCAATCGGGGCGGAGGGGAGAATCCGTCGCCGGAAAGTCTCAAGGATTTAAGCTCCCTTGAGCAATTGCCACTGATCGGAGCAACGACCGGCGGTAAACGACCGGCGTTGCTCATGCTCAGCCACTGCGTCCCAGACCCGATGGGTACTGCCGATCGGGCCCGGGCCTGGCAAATGCTGCGACTGGCAAGCCAAACCCGTGATGTTCATCTGGCTTGCATCAAGGATGAACCTGTTCACCTCAACCAGTGGCGACAGGTCAATTCCCAGACGCATACCATCGTCGTGGAAGACTGCCCGGCTCGACGCCAGGTTGTCGGAAGAGGTTTATCGCTGGTCGCACCCAATGTCTCGGATCAGGTTCGTATGACCTCAGCGCTCCGCAGACAAGTCCGCCTGATGCGTAAGGATCATCGCTTTGATGCGGTGATGTGCATGCACCCCGGACTCTGGCCTTTGGCTGAACGGGTTCGTGCCAACGTTCGCGTCTGTGACCTCTATCAACCATTGAGCATGGCTCATGAATTGATCGCACAAAAGTCCAACAGCTACACCCGTCAGCTCTGGCACCAGCACCGTGCACAACAACGTGCAGAGATGGAACAATACATCGCCTGTCGGGCGGATATCCTGACCATCAACTCACCGTTGGCTCAACATTCGTTTGTAAATCGTCATTGTCATTCGATCGTCGTGCCCGATGCCGTGGATCTGGGTTACTTCAAGTTGCCACTCAATGACATCCAGTCCGAAGCCCCGCAGTTGGTGTTGCATGGCAACTGGCGCAGCCGTTCCTTCTGGCGTTCAAAGGGCTGGTTTACCGAGGAAATCTGGCCCCGCATCAAGCAGGCAGTGCCCAACGCGGTCCTCACCTGCAGTGGTCCGGCTTTGTCCCCAGCCACAGCACGTCGTCTGAGTAGCGCCTCCGTTGTCGTGAGCTCGTTACAGGAAATTGCCCAGGCCGTCTGGCCGACACTTCAGGCAATGGCGATGGCCCGACCGGTCATCACCTCCTCAAGTTCCGTCAGTGATTTGAACGTCAAGCACGGTGAACACCTGCTGATGCCCAAGCTTGATCGTGACTGGGTGGACCTGTGCGTCGACTCACTGCGAAACACGGCTATGCGTCTGCAACTGGCTCGTGGTGCCCGCAGTTTCATTCAGGAATACTGCCCGATCAAGACCACCGGCATGGAATTAAGCTACGTGATGGCACGTCGAATCAGTGACGTACCCATCTACGCCAAGGCCGCGTAAGGGATCAATACAGGGACTAGGGACTAGCCACTAGGGACTAGGGAAAGGCAACAATACATGACATATTTTTCCCTGGTCGCAAGTCCCTAGTCGCTAGTCCCTGTTTCCCAAACATTGCAACACATGGTCGGGCAACCTACCATGCGCCGGACATGGGCAAACAAATAACTTCAACTTCGACCCGCCAGGAGCATCGAACCGTCGCAGGTGCGATGCTCCTGGTTTTGATTTTATCGCTGGTCGCTGCCCAGTGGCTCAGTCACTATCGTGCAGGTATTTCAGAAGATCGATTCGAGCCTGATTTTGATATCAAGCAAAAGCTCGATCAACTCAAGCACCACGCGCTGAACACGCTGGATTTACAGTTGCCCGAAGATTGGCAACCCCAGTCGCCGGTTCAAACCAGCGATGTTCCCGGCGTGCGACGTGAGTGTCATTTCATTGATGCCAAACGCAAAGACACCAAGCTTCACGTCTTTGAGTTGGATGCAGGACAAACACAGGGGCCGCAGGCTGTGATCTACGCAGCCATCCGTCACGCCATTGGTACTGCGGATGTTTCGTCATTGAGTGTTGCCCATCAATGGGCTTCGCGGCAGGGCAATCGCATGCAACGACGCCTCCTTGCCATAAGTCGAAATGGTGGCGTTCCGGTCTTGCATCACCTGCTCATCTGGACGCATGACGGCCGCAGCTACTGGGTGTTTTACACCCGTCATGCCACACCCGGTCAAGCCATGAGCTCAGCGACATTAGCACGTTTTGACAAGATCCAAACCGCCATCGCATTGCTCGCTCAGGACAATCGTTTTGAGTTGACGACGCCCGAAGCCTGTCGCCAGAGACAGCTTGGTTTTTCAGCCAACCTATCGGACTGGTATGCGACCTGCGATACGCAGTCACCGGGCGTTGTGTTGCTCTATCCTGATGCGATGGATGGTTTCTGTGTGATTCGCGTTGCGCGATCCGTGAGTTTGGATGATCCAACGATCAAGCAGTACCTGACGTGGCAGTTCCAGGGGACCATGAAGCGCAAACCCACTGACAAGGAACTGATCAAGCTTGACGAACTTGCCAATACGACATGGCATCGCCTGCAGTATCCGGCTGACAAAGATTATGGTGTTGGTCCAGAGCCGCTATCGCGACAGGTGCACATCATCGAGCCTCATGGTCAGGCAGCATTGGTCATTGAAGTGACCGGCGAAGTGGATTCGGTGAAACAGTCTGAAGAGTACCTGCCGGACATTGCAACGATGTTGGCTCAAACGCCTGATGCTTTGTCAGAGCAGATGGCATCCATCGAACGTGGCAAGCAATGGGTTGACTATTCACCGCAACATCTCAAGCAGGTGATAGGCAATGAACTGAACGTCTATGCCATCCACATGGCAGATCAATATGTCGGTTACCAACTCGAATCCATCAAGCGTGAGTCAGACGATCTGGCAAGCAGCTTCGTGCATGTTGTCTTCCCCTCTGCAAAGGGGGATTCAAAGATTGATCATTTCTGGGAAGTGGACTTTGAAAAACAGACGTATCACTCATCAACTCAGGAAAAGAACAGCCAAGGCAAAGACACACACCGATCTTTGAAAATGACGGATGGGCAAATCATCTGTGAATCAAATGTACTTGGTTTTACGGATGAAAAGGCTACGGACATTCCATGGCCGATCAATGAAGATTTCTGGCCGGTGCAATGGTTTGCCCAACAGGGTTGGCTTGATCAGTGGTTACTCGTTCGCACTGCCTATACCGCATCGCCGCCGATCCTGCATTGGCTCCGACTGGAAAAGACCACGCTGGGGTACCGACTGCTGCGTCGGCCGGTGGTCTGTCTGGATACCAACATTTACCGCTTTGATGAACAAGGGCATTTTCAGTCGCTTGATGGATTTGATTTTGAAGCAGGGCAGTCGAGCACATTATCCCTGTCAGTGCAACGCGTGGATGTCAATCAAGTGTACAATCAATGGCCGGGTCACCAGGAAGCGATTGCACAATGGATCAAAGATCATGAATCGACTGCTCGTTAATCTCATCTTGTTGGTTGCACTGTCACTTGGTGTCTGCCCCTTGCAGGCACAGCAAAGTGTGCTGTTGGATAATCAACGTTGGCAGGAGTATTCCTACGGCGTTTCCATCCTGCCACCACTCAATGCCAATGTGAATAAACTCAGTGTCGATGATGCCATTGCTCGAATCACCACACGCGACGGCTATGGCATTCACCTGTTCATCAAGGAAACCGAAGCCGAGATGACCTTGGCGCAGGTGCAGGAACTGGCCATCGAACAGATGACCGTTGCTTACCCTTCAGCCAATGCGCTTAAGGATGACATTGCAACGGTCAACGATTACAAGCAGCTGGCTTTGTACTTCTACCTGCCTCAGACCAAGCAGGGGCCCTGGGTGACCGCGCAGACATTTGTCCAAATCTCGCCGAAGGTTTTCGTGCTCTTTCAGCTTGAGACGCCCAAAGCCAAGTATGAATTAGCCAATCCTGTTTACAAAGCCGTCATTGCCAGTTTGAAGATGTCCGACCCGCGTGAGTTGGTTGCCAAGCGTGAGACGCTGCTTGATGCCGGGCATGGCTTGCTGGAGAAACTCCAGTTTGAAAAAATCAAGGATCAACTCATTCCCGAGCAGTGGTTCCGCTTTGTCGAGGGTGATCGTGACATTGGTTACATGCGTATCCGCCAAGCCTATGGCAAGCTTGATGGTCGGGACAAAGCTGACCAAAGTGCCATGGAACGCATGGGGTTTAAAATCGAAGTGATGGCACGGATCCAACTGGGCAACACGCTCTACGATTCGATTAACACCAGCTATGTCTCCGCGGAACGTGATGAAGAAATCTGGTCCATCCGAACCACCGAACGCCCACGTGACCCACGCAAAATCACGCAGTTTAAATTGCGCGATCAACAGCAACTCAAATTCGACGCTCAGCAGATTCCCGTCGACCTGCAGAACACATGGGTCGAAACCGGCTTACTCTCCAACGGCAAGATTCAACTCAATCGACGTCAGCCCACCAGCGATCGCAATTACACATGGGACATGCCCCCCAAAGCGTATCTCACGCAGGTGGACTTGTATTTGCTGCCGATGATGTTGGCAGGGCAACCCGATGGGCAGTGGGGCTTTTACGCATACCATCCCAACAAGGGCAAGGTCTCATTCCGCACCGAACGGCTGGAGCATTTGGCAGGGGGGAAATATCGCGTTTACTCTCGTCTGTCACCTGAAGACATCCAGGAACAGGTCACCGATTACGAAGCCAACGGCCAGATCATCAAGCGTGTCCTTGCAGGCGGCCGCATGCTCATCCCCGCACCACGCCATCAAATCGAACGCCTCTGGCCGCAGTTCGTCAAGTGATCCGTTGGCTAAATGCTGGCTAGCTATTGGCAACTGTGTATAAGGCATTTTTAGCCACAGATACACACAGATGAACACAGATTTTCAAGATGAGATTACCTGTGTTTTATCAGAACGGTATTTTGATTTGCAATTGAATCACTACGTTGAACATGCAGAGACACCACAAGCAATCACTGCCTTTATCTGTGTGTATCTGTGTTCATCTGTGGCAAAATTGCCTTGAACACGGATGCGTACACCAAGCCAAATGTCCAGTCGTTAACCAACAAGATTATTGTTTCGATTCAGCCGCAGGAATATCACGCACCACATCATTCTTGGTGAAATTCAGGCCGCGCTTGGGCATGGGTTTGCCTTTGAGAATTCGTTGGAGATTGCTCAGATAGAACTGTTGTTTGGGTTGATCGCCAAGGTGGCCGATTTTGACATCAACAATGAAGTTCTGTTTCTCATCGCCAATCGGCCAGGCGTCAACGAGCAGCGGGCGCCCGTCGGGCATTTGGCCTTTACCGCGATAGTGGCCATCGGCATCGGGTTTGATGGGATAAGGCATCGCCCAGCCGTCGACTTTGGCTGCACGCCACAGGTCATAGTCCAGGCGACTGATCGGGTGATTAAACGTTGCCTGACTGGCGTTCTGGTCGGTAGCTTCAATGCCGGGCATGATCCGAACCGGCGTGTCCGCAGATTGACAACCCGCAAGACTCAGGGCGTACACAATCAGGGCAAACAGGATAATGGGCGACTTTGGCATGGCATGATTGTAGCGAGATTTTGTCACAGATCGTAGCACAAACTGTCAGCAGACTTTAATCACGGTACAATATCCGGTCACGCCACTTGCATTGCATGTCGGCTTTGTGATGTAACGAAAGAGGATTGTTTTTTGGAACTGACGATAGCATTACCCCAAGGCGCCCAGCGGTTCACGATGACCGGGGCAGGTGAGATCAATCTCAAGCTCATTCGTGAAGCCCTCAACGTACGAATCGCTTCACGCGATGACACGCTTAAACTCAGCGGCGAACCTGATGCGGTGGGGCGGGCTGCGCACGTACTCAACAAACTCACCGATGCTGCCAAAGAGAATAAGCCCATCTCACGCCAGCATCTGCTTGAACTCATTGCAACCAGTGAACAGCTTCAACTGACCACCCGCAACGGCATGGCGCAGACCGATGGCTCGCGTGAACCCATCAGCGTGGACAGCGGGCTGAGTGTTTATCTGCGTGACCGTCGGATCAAGCCTGCCACGCCGGGACAAAAATCCTATCTCCAGGCTGTGCTCGATCATGATCTGACCTTCTGCTGCGGGCCTGCGGGGACAGGCAAAACCTATCTCGCAGTCGCGGCTGCGGTGTCACTGCTCAAACGTGGCGTGGTGCGCAAGCTCGTGTTGGTTCGTCCTGCGGTAGAAGCCGGGGAACGGCTTGGCTTTTTGCCGGGCACCATGCAGGAGAAGGTCAACCCGTACCTGCGTCCATTGCTTGATGGTTTGCATGACATGATAGAGTTTGACCAGGTTGCGCGATTGATGGCAAGTGATGTGATTGAGATTGTGCCGTTGGCATTTATGCGTGGCCGAACACTCAACGATGCGATGATCATTCTCGACGAAGCCCAGAACACGACCAAGAGTCAGATGATGATGTTTCTTACCCGGCTGGGCCATGGCAGCAAGATGGTGGTTACCGGCGATACCTCTCAGACGGACCTTGACGACCCGCGTGATTCAGGGCTTGTCGATGCGGTTTACCGCCTGCGATACACCCGCGGGATTGCTTTTGCGACCTTGGATAAGGCCGATATTGTGCGTCATAGTCTGGTCCAACGGATCGTCGAAGCGTACGACAAGACCGACAAAAAGCGTAAGCGTCCGGATAAAATTGCCGATTTTGACGAAAAAGTCGATTCTGACAGGTAATGTTCAATTCAATAGTTAAGCGCATTTGTCCAGCCAGTGGATATGGTCGATAGCCAATTAGGGGTGTTTTGTGGGCCCGAATCGGTAAAATGTGGCCTTAGCGGTCCACAGCGGCAATGAACCGTGTGTTTTTTGAAAGTCAATGCATGCCAGCTGGCAAAAGCAATACAACCGCAAGAAGAGGCAACGTCCGGCGGAATGTCCGTAAGCCCAAGGCTACTTGGCGGTCATTTCTCAACGAACGCTTTGTCTGGTGGGCATTGCTCTATGCGTGCATCACCACCATTGTCGGTGGCATTCTCATCCACATGGCTGACCGACGCGAGCAATACGTCGTCGGCGACCTCGTCACCCAGCCCATCGTCCCACGTGTTGAATTCAAAGCCATCGACGAACGCAAAACCGAGATCCGACGGCAGAACGCACGTGACCGTGAACCTTCGGTCTACAAGCTCAACAATGCCTTTTTTGAAAACATCAAGAAAGATCTCAACGGCCTGTTGAATATCGGCAAGGAGTATGTCGATCCGCAGCAGATCCCAAGTGACTATCGCGAACATCTATCCATCGACAATCGCGCTCTTGATGAACTCAAAAAAGCTGCGGAAGACGAAAGCTCGCGAACCGAATGGGCCAAGAAGGTGGATCGACTGCTTGGGCGCATTGCCGGCCTTGCCATGATCTCTCCTGAACGCATGGAAGCTGAAACCAGTGGGGGGACATTCTCCTCGACCATCTACATTCAGCACCCGGTTTACAACGAACTGCCGCGTACCAACTCCAACGGTTACAGCCTCAGTGATGGTGATGATCGGTTTTACTCAACCAACGAATCCAACCGCTTTCGCAGTGATGTGCGCAAGCTCGTTCAAACTGAATTCCCTGCATCCATTCGTCAAGCAGTCATCTCCGTCATTAATGATCGGATTGCCCCGACGTACATGCTCGATGATGAGACGACCAAGAAGCGCAAGGACAATGCCTACGAACGTGTCGAGGAAGCCAAACTCACCTACACGCCTGATACGGTCATGATCCAGGCTGGGAGCATTCTCAAGAGTCAGGATGTCCTGCTCATCGAACTGGAAAACAAGGCATACCTGGAAAGCATTTCCGACCAATCACTGGTTGGGATGATCAGTATCTCAATAGCCATGCTTGTCGGGCGCGTGGGGATGTTACTGGTGGTGAGTCTGGCGATGTGGGTTTACATCATCGGCTTTGCCCGGCGCATTGCCATCAATCCGATGCGCGGTCTTGCGTTGACGGTGCTGGTTCTGGGATGTCAGGCGATGGCGATCATGGCTGTGATCAATGTCCCTAATTATCTGTATGCAACGGCTGTTTTCCCAACATTAATGGCGACGATGATCCTGGCAATCAGCTACGATCAGCGATTTGCCTTGGCAATGGGAGCGTCTCACACGCTCATCATCATGCTCAGTTTGAATCTCTCCACGGAGTTTGCCGTGGTGACACTTTGTGGCGTTGGCGCGGTTGCAGGTTTTCTCGATGACGTGCGAACCCGTTCACGTTTGGCAATCATCGGTTTCTGGTCTGGTGTGTGTATGGCAGTGGCATGCGTCTTTGCCAAACTCGGGTCCAGTGATCTGGCGGTCTGGAAAGACCTTGATTACATCTGGCGTGATCCATCCATTCTCGTGTTTGTCGGCCTGGTGACAGGTATTGTGGTTCAAGGCATTTTACCTGCGGTCGAACGCATGTTCCGCGTGACCACGAGTATGACCTTGCGTGAACTCAACGATGCTTCACACCCGCTGCTTATTCGTATGGCAGAGGAAGCGCCGGGGACTTTCCAACACTCACTGCGCATTGCCGACATGGCCGAAGCCGCCGCCGAGTCGATCGGGGCCAACGGTTTACTTTGTCGTGTTGGTGCGATGTTCCATGACATCGGCAAGATGAATAAGCCGTCCTACTTCGTCGAAAACCAGGGCGGTGGTCCCAACAAACACAACAAGCTTTCACCTGCGATGAGCTTGCTCATCATTGTCGGCCACGTCAAAGACGGCATTGAAATGGCGCGTGAGTTTGGCTTGCCAGTCGCAGTGCGAGGCTTCATCGAAACGCATCACGGCACGACACTCGTCGAGTATTTCTATCATGCTGCCAAACAACAAAACGCAGCAGAGAATGCACCGGCTCCCGCGGAGTTTGAGTTCCGTTACCCCGGCCCCAAACCCCAGTCCCGTGAACAGGCGATTCTCATGCTCTGTGATGCCTTGGAAGGAGCCAGCAGGACCTTGGCGGAGCCGACACCGGTTCGCTTGGAACAGCTCGTGCACACCATGGCCATGAAGCGACTGATGGACGGTCAGTTCGATCAGAGCAACATGACCCTCAAGGAACTGCATGCCATCGAGAACGCCATCACGCGTATGCTCTGCGCCATCTATCACGGCCGCATCAAGTATCCGACCGACAAGCCCCAGGCCGAGAACAAGCCGGCTGCTGCGGTTTCCTGAGAATAATACTTTCAAGTGAGTGCTGTGATCACGTCACCAAAGCCGTGACACGCCCGTGTCGCAGGTTGTCTTGTAATCAATCGACATATCAATGAACCCACCCGCTACTCAGGAGAGTAGCGGCTTTAACGCATACGACTTCCGATAAGCCCAAAATTGCCTATTTTCACAGGTTCAACTTGCATCGCTCAAATGTGTATTCGTTAATCCAGTGACTCACACGACAATGGCAGTTGTCGTCACACAAACTGGAGGCATGATGCAGCAACTCAAACGAATCTTCGCACTGACATTTCTTATCGCCATCGCGCTGACTTCAACCGGTTGCGTCTCCATGGTGGTCGGCTCGATCAAGGCAGCCCGCGAACTCACCGGCCTTGCCTTCGACGTCGCGGAGGGAACGACGCGACTTTCCATCGAGAGCACCAAAGGCAGCATCGAAGTTGCCAGCAAAGGTGTCGACCTTGCAGGTAAACTCATGAAACTTGTCGAGGAAGACAAGAAACAGCAGTTGGCCAAGAAATAAATCCAAGGATTAGGCATTTCTTAAAAGACTATCGCACAAGATTGTATTGACAGCGACCTGCTGCCCCATGAAACTGGTAGAATCTGATCTCTGATTCTTTTAGCTTTGTTCATGGGGAATACTTATGAGTTCATCGGCTGACGGGAAAGTGCGATGCGAGCACTGTCAACGTGCCTACGCCTGGCAGGAGAAATACGCAGGCAAGAAAGTCCGCTGTAAATGTGGCCAAGCCCTGCGCTTTCCAGCAACAGACCCTGCAGATCAGGGCATGGAGCTGGAGCTCAACCTTGATTCGGGCATCGACCTGAACATGGGAGCAAGCTCATCATCACCCACCTCTCATGGCGGTGATGCCCTGGCGACACCTGATGGCCAGCTTAACGTACCGCCACCTGCCAATCTTGGTGGGCCGACCTGCCCATCCTGTAAAACCAGCGTCCGACCCGGCGCGGTGATCTGCGTGAGCTGCGGTTACAACCTCAAGGAAGGCAGCAAACTCAACACCTCCGTCGGCGTACAAATGTCCGGCGGCGGCCAGGTCTATGATGACTACGCAGACGGCATCTTCGGGCGATTCAAACGAAGATGGACCTTCGCCAAAATCAGCTACGGTATGATCTGGGATTTTAAACAATTACTGATTTTCCCAATTTGTTCAGCCATTGCTGCACTTTTCATTTTGATCAGTTTTGTAGTTCCAATCACTGCCTTTGCCGTGTCGCAAACCCGGTCCAATTTTCAAAATATCCAGCAACAGGCGCAGGTTCAATCAACAGAGATCACGACTCCCTCCGATCAGACTGCAGATGTCGCGACATCACCAGCATTAGCAGGAGCGGATGATCAGACACAATCCGTTTCAGAGAATGGCTCGGATGTTCAAGCTTCACCGCCACGCGAACTCACTGAGGAGGAAAAGGCAAACTTCGCTCAGATGCGTAAGGAACTCATTGCCGAAGGAATGTCTGAACAGGAAGCTGACAAGTTGGTTGCTCAAAACAAGCAGCTTATGTTCGCTTTGGAAGATGCGTTTGGCGTTGATGAAAATGGAGAAGTTACCTCGGATCAACACATACTCTACGGGATGGATAACACACACAAGGTGATATGGGGCTTGATTCTCTTCGCCTTTTACTTTTGCAATTATTTCGCGATCGCCTTTTTCAATACCGGTTTGATT
>JBICHS010000193.1:0-5316 GCA_043101135.1 Phycisphaeraceae bacterium JB051 | reverse complement strand
AGCACGCAAGTTCTGCGAATTGACCGAACCCCAGGAAGCGGACGATGCCTACAGCATGGCATTGATTCAGGACATCGGTCTGCCGATGCTCATTTCCGTGAATCCCGATATTTACACCGAACAGGCTTTCATCTCCAACTCGCACAGTGGTTGGTGTGAATGGGAGAAAAAACAGTTCGGCTTTGATCACACGGCTGTCGGCCAGGGGCTGCTGCGTGAATGGCATGCCTCGCGCAAGCTCCAGAAATCGGTGATCAATCACCATGATGCGCCCAAGCTCATTGCCCATGGGCAGGAACCCACCTCGCTGGATTGGGCGGTGTTCATGGCAAGTCTGCTGCCGCATCTGAACGAAGAACCTGACAGCCACTGCATGGAATGGCTCCAGAATCTGCACGCCCGATTCCTGGCCAAGACCTACCCGACGTTGGATCGGTTCCTCATCAGCGTGTCAGACGAAGCGCGGACGCTTTACAACAACTGTCCCAAGATCGAGTCCACCGAAGTCATCCTTCGCAAGCTCACCGCGCAGGTCACCACGACGGCCATCAATCACACCGCCAAACTATGTCGTCTTGAAAAGGACGTTGACCAGACCAAGCAGGGGCTTAATGACCTCAAGTTCCAAGCCTTCACCGATCCATTGACCAAGGTGCTCAACCGTCGCGGCTTTACGCAATTGGCTGAACGTCGCTTGGAAATGGCATCCGTCCAGGGTACCGGTGTCTGCTGCATGCTTATCGACCTTGACGATTTCAAGAAGGTCAATGACACCTACGGCCACGATGCAGGCGACCTTTTGCTCAAGGGGCTGGCTCGCATCTTCCGCAAGAAACTTGGTCCCAATGACCTGATCGGTCGTATGGGCGGTGATGAATTTGCGGTGCTCATTGCAGGTATCGACCGTGCCCGCGCTTTTGGTGTGAGTCAGAAACTGGCTGACAGTGTCGAAGGCAAGGAGCTTCGTCTGCGTGACGATCTGACCCTTCGCTCCCACTTCACCGTTGGCTCGGTTTACACGGACATCTGTTTGGACGACCTGACCATCGACATGCTATTGACGCTGGCCGATCAGGCGATGTATCAGAAGAAAAAGAACGGTAAGCACGGTTTGTCCTTTGCCATCTACCCCGATGAATCGCCTGAACAGATCCACATGGAGAAGAATCCCCAGTCGATCACCCGCAGCAATGACCGCGTGTAACCACGCCATCAACAAATAAAAAACAACCGCTTGCGGTTTAGCATGCCTTGGTGAAATCCCAAACCGTTGGTTATCGAAGATTCACAGTCGTGCTAAGCCGTAAGCGGTTTTTATCATTCAAAAGAAATCTGTTTATCCCAGTTTCAACGCGTCCTGATACCAGACCAGTTCCAGCGGTTTGCCACTGGTCATGGCCTGTAGCGGTTGGGTGATCAGGGTCTTGCGCCAGCCGTTATTCATGCTGTGTTCATCAGGCAGTTGATCACTGAGCATGGCTTGGCAGCAGCGTGAGATTTCCTGGCGTGAGGTGACCAACGCAGGCGCGATGCCTTTGCCATGACACAGGGCGTTGAGCGCAACCCACAACTGTTCACTGCGGTGACGTTCGGCTGTGGTTTCCTCGAACTTGTTGTCCCTGGGCATTTCGTCCTTGGGCATGTTCTTGGCTGTCTGCACCATTTCCAGAAGCTGATCGCCGTAGATGTTGATGATCGGCTTGGGCATGTGCTTGAGATTGAAAAGGGATTGGCGGCTCTTGGGTGACTTCTTGGACATCGCAATAAGCACATCATCCTTGACCACACTGCGCGGGGGCAGATTCTGTTCCTGAGCAGCATCCTGACGCCAGGCAACGAGCAGTTTCAGCAAGGCCGACTCTTTACGTGAGAAGTTACGATTCGATCGCACACGGTTGAACAGTGCTTCGATGTTGGGCTTGTAGATGCTCAGATCTTCCATCGACGCGATGCATTCATCACGCATGGCCTGAGAATAACCGGCTTGCCCGAGTTGCTCGTTCAACGCAGCTTCGATGGCAGGCAGGTACCGCACATCATCACAGGCATAACGCTGATGCGTCGGGCTCAACGGTCGGCGGTCCCATGCGGTGTAGGTCAGACCTTTACCGAGTTTCACGCCACAGCAGACTTCCACCAGGTGAGCCAGCGAAGCGGGATAAGGTTGGTTGCAAAAGGCTGCAGCGATCTGCGAATCGAAAATGTTAGCAGGCGCCTTGTCCAGATGACGGGCGACCGGTTCCAGATCCTGCATGCCTGCGTGGACGATGGTTTTGATATCAGCGTCTGCAATGAGTTCCCAGATTGGTGTCAGATCGACTTCACATAACGGATCGACCAGGCCCACCTGCTGATGGGTCGCGATCTGGATCAGGCAAAGCTGCGGGTAGTAGCTGGATTCACCGATGAATTCAGTGTCGTATGCGAAGCTGCCCACTTCGCGAACATGAGCCACCAATTCCGCGAGGGCTTCGTCAGACTCGATGAGCTTGCCAGCCTCTTTGCAGATCAGCGGGTGATCAGGTATCCGAGCGGGTTTGCCAGCCGGTGCCGATTGCGCCAGCTTGTGATTCTGGTTGCGGCGATTCTGTCTTGCGGGCAGGTGTCGGGGCATCAGTCGGGACTTTGCAGTTACAGATTCAGACTCGGACTCGGACATTGAACTATCCACCATCATACGCGACAAGTGCTCACCCCGATACACTTTCGCGGGTACAGCCAGTTGTTTACTTAAGTGATATATGTATCGGCAGGCTCAATCCGATTACTGCAATCTAAACGCATGTTCTATCTTTTGATGGCGATAACACGGTGATTTACGACGAGATCAAGCTGATAAACGCTTTTCACGTCATGTAACACCAGAAGGATACATTTCAACCCACAAAAGCCGTCCATCTCCCCTGGGGTGGGTTGCCTTCAAACGCATTGTGTTCATCTGTGTGTATCTGTCGCATAATTGCCTTGAACACGGACACCCACACCTTGCCCATCACGGCATGCGTGCATCACGCGGCTTCAACCCCAGTTCACTGAGAATCGATTCATCACCATTGTCATGCAATCGCCAGTAAGGCAGACGCTTGGACTTGATGAGCTGTCCCTTATGCCCAGCCGAGCTCTCCCACTGGACGATGGGGCGGTAGGGCGAGTTGCGGTCAACGTGGAACGTCCACTTTTCGCCGTCCGCAAGGGTGCAGGTGAGTTGATCACAGCTCAAGCTTCCTGCGGGAACGGTGACTTCGACGGGCTTATCCGTAAAGGTCAAGGTTGCCTGGGTGAATGCCAGCGGTTGATGACGCAGCCGACTGTGTGCCATCGACATGAGCATGTTGACCTTGACGGACTGCCCGGGCTTGAGAACGGGATTAGCCAACCCGCGCGCCCAATGCAGCAGCGTGTCCTGACTCATGGCATTGCTGGGCATATTCAGCTTGTAATTCTGATCCGCTTCGCCGTCAAAGTAACTGTGACTGGTCAGGCGAATTGAGCTTTTATCAAACAGCAGTTGGGCATAGGCATGACCGCACCACTCCTGAGCAGAGAAACTGGCTTTGACCGGCAGGCCGCCTTTTTCCGAGTTGTCCGCGCGGACGAAGACGCTGGTCATCAGGCTGTAATCGTAGAGCCCGGTGGGAAAGTCCTCGATGAGGTTGAGTTTGATCACGGGGTAGACATCAGCTTTGGGATGCTTGCCCGGATCGGCTTTGACGCGGAGGGTGTCGGAGAAATCCTCGGTGACGAAAATGGTTACGCCGGTGCCTTTGCGCAGTTGACCGTAGCGCGGGTAGATGATGTCGTAGCCCGCCATTTCCGCCTTGCCGTCACCCCATTGTTTCCAGAAGTCATTGCCGAAGTTGGGGGATGGGCTGATCGTCTGGGCATCACATGCAGCGACAGCCAACGTGGTGATGATGAGCATTAGCAGTGATTTGACGTTTGCACTTTTGACCATGTTCGGTGATCCTTATTGGCTGAATGTTTCTCACTGTGACCTGGAGTGTCCCATGCATCAGACGACCCGCATTGCCCTGCTTCAACATGCCTGTACAGATGACGTTTCGGCCAACATCGCCAAGGCTCATCAGATGATGCGCGATGCCGCCAGGGACGGTGCCAAACTTGTCCTGACCCAGGAGCTATATACCTCGCTGTATTTCTGTCAGGTCGAGGACCCCGATCTGTTTGACCTGGCTGTCCCGATCCCAGGCCAGTTGACCAACGAGCTATGCGAGATCGCCAAGTCCTCCAGTATTAATCTGGTTGCATCACTCTTTGAACGTCGCGATGCAGGGTTGTACCACAACACCAGCGTCTGTATTGATGATACAGGTAACTTGGTAAACCGGTACCGCAAAATGCATATTCCCGACGATCCGGGATTTTATGAGAAGTTCTACTTCACCCCCGGTGACCCGCAGAACCCCGGCTATCAGGCAACGCAGCTTGGTGATATCAACGTGGGTACCCTCATCTGCTGGGACCAGTGGTATCCCGAAGCCGCCCGACTCACTGCGTTGCGTGGTGCACAGCTGCTAGAATATCCCACAGCCATCGGCTACTGGAAAGGTGAACCGGCAGAAGAGGGAGCACGGCAGCGCGATGCGTGGATCACCATGCAACGCTCCCATGCCATCGCCAACGGCTGCTTTGTCGCTGCAATCAACCGCATCGGTGCTGAGGGCGATATCACCTTTTGGGGTTCAAGTTTCATCGCAGACCCCGGCGGGCAGATCATCACGCAAGCTTCTGAAGATCAGGAAGAAATTCTCATTGCGGACATTGATACCAAGCAAATCGAAACCGTCCGCCGCATGTGGCCGTTCTTCCGTGACCGCCGCATCGACACCTTTGACGATCTGCAACAACGCTGGCTCAAGTAACAGAGCTTCATCATTAGCACAATGCGACTAACGTAACGGGGAACTGACATGATTAATCCTATTGATTTGAATGATCAACGTATAGCCATGCTTGCTTGGGCTAAGAAACCAGATCAGAATGATGATGTTGTCGTTTATGCTGGGACTGCAAAATGGCGAAATCAACAACTGGTAATGGAATGCGACTCCGAGCAATCCATGGTGATTCAACCTGATTGGTATGGGCGAATTGAGGTTGTGCCTGATCAACTTCGTGAAACATTGCTGGATGCAAAGTTTTATTTTCAGGTGAGTGTCGGCGCCATTAAAGATGCTAGTAATCCTGAGGAGCTGACTAAAACCAGTTTACGTTGGCCTGATCCAACAGAATGACGTTAGCGCGCACAAAAAAAGCAACGTGTTACCGTTGCTCATTTGATTCGATATTCAATTC
>JBICHS010000192.1:0-18325 GCA_043101135.1 Phycisphaeraceae bacterium JB051 | reverse complement strand
GCAACAGAACCATAGACAGGCAATCTTGTATTTGCACATTTCGACTGTAAATAGCAGTTCCACACTGTTGAGACTGGCTAAAACCGATTAAAATCTCCACTCAATGCATGCAAATCAACAGCAAAAACAAAAGCTGATTTACAGTCCAAAAACACGTCAAAAACAGTCACATTGTTAAAAAAAATGATGTATTGTCCATGTCTAGTTCTCTGTCACACGCCTAGCCTTGTACCAGACCACAAGCTAACGTCCACGATCAAGGATGGACAAATCAAAACTATCGGAGACTAACCCAATGTGTTTTCGCAAACAGGCTCGCACGCCCTGGTCTTACCATATTCAGTCACTCACCAAGCCGATCGCGTTGGCCATCAAGCAGTTTCGTGATGACCTTCAACATGTGCTTGAAGCTGATCTCACAGAAGCCGCCAAACCTGATCAAGCCACCCTCAGGTTGCAACATGATCCGTCGCTGCAAACGCCTGAGTCCTGGCAGCTCACACTGACCGACGCCCAAATCACCTTGCAATATGCTGACAACCTCGGCGCGGTGTATGGGATTTATCACATCAGTGAACACATGCTTGGCTTCGACCCGCTGTGGTTCTGGAAGCAAATTCTGCCTGCCAAGCGTGACGAATTGGTGGTCGAACAAACCAGCTTCACCTCAACAGCCGCGTTGTACACCTATCGGGGGTGGTTTTTGAATGATGAAGACCTGTTGGCACTCTGGCATCTGGGTGGCGGGCAGCGTGAACTGGACTATGCGCATTATCAATATGTCACATCACCATACGTGATCCAACGTGTCTGCGAAGCGCTTCTGCGCCTTAACGGCAATTTGATCATCCCTGCCTCCTTTATCAATGTGATGAATCCGGCAGAAGCCAAACTCGTGAGCCATGCTGCTGAACACGGGCTGTATGTCAGCCAGCATCACATTGAACCACTGGGTGTCAGCGCGTTCAGTTTTGAGACCTATTGGCAAAAGCGTGGTGAACAACATGTCTTTGAGTACGCAAAGAATCCTGCTCCGATGCTCCAAGCATGGAAAGACTACGCGCAGAAATGGTACGAGCTTGCAGGTGACCAAGTGATCTGGCAACTGGGGCTTCGTGGCCGTGGGGATCGCCCGATCTGGGATTACGACAAAACCATCACACAAGAGCAGGCTGGCCAATTCATCTCAAATGCGATGGAAGACCAGTGGCAAATCATCAGCCAGATCGATTCACGACCGACACCCCCTGCCACCACCACGCTTTGGCATGAAGGCGCGGAACTGATGGCCAAGGGACAACTCAACATTCCCGATCCCGTCACCGTGATTTTCTCAGACAAAGGGCAAACCCAATGCATGCAGGAAGACTTTCACAACCTGGCGCGCGATCCGAATCGGACCTATGGCGCGTATTACCATGCAGGCTTCTGGATTCATGGCTCGCATCTGGTTCAAGGCACCTCACTGAGCAAGATGCAACGTGAAGTCTTCACCATGATTGACAAAGGTGACACGCATTACGCCATCCTCAACACTGCCAACATCCGTGAACAGGTCATGCCGATTCAGGCATTCGCCCAGTTGCTGCGTCGTGGCAAAGGTTGGCAATTGGAGAGCTTCAACCAAGACTGGTGCCCTGGCGAGTTGCGGCCGCTTTACGAACGTTACTTCGCTGCCTTGATCCCATTGCCCGAGGAACGCTCGATTCAGGATGGTTATCTCTGGGCCATCACCAAGGACATTGCTGCCTACCTTGCAGGCCAGAAGCAGCGACCTGTCACGCAAGGTCATTGGGCCTATAGCGATGCCATCGAATTGCCCCATCGCATGCTCCAATCCGCGGTGCAACTCGAATCGATCGTCAACGAATTCCCGCCACTGACACAACTCACTGCTGATGAGCGTCGCTTCTTTGAAGACAACCTTCGCGAACAAGCCCGTATGCTCGGGACAATGTACCGCATTGCAGCAGGCATGCTCGTGGCGATGGATGATCACTCAGCGGTCAGCAGCGTGATCCCGCTGGTCGAAAAATTGCTTTATGACCGCCAACGTCTTGCTCAGGGCCCGTGGGAAAACTGGTATCGCGGCGAAACCAAGGAAGCCTGGCGTCACCTGCTTAGTCAATTGCAAAGCCTGGTCACGCTACACACAACCTGCCAGCCCCAATCCATTGACTGATATAATCTTAGCAGTCCACCCCATCCCAATATGACGCAACAGGCTTGATCTGACTGACCTGAAAGTCGGATCAAGCCTGTTTTGGACTTTTTTCAAAAACGTTTTTATTTTTTACCATGGCGCTTGACCAAAAACGTTTTTGAAATATGATTCCATACCGCTTCACCGTCTTGCGTGGGGATTCTCCCATGCGTTCCTGGGAAGTGTTTGAGGAATCATTCATGGCTGTCACTCTCAAAGAAGTCGCCCAACATGCCCAAATCTCCGTCCCCGCGGCAAGTCTGATTCTAAACGGCAAAGGTGATATCTATTCCAAAGACACCAACGAGCGTGTCCAGGAAGCAGCTCGCACGTTGGGATACCGCCCCAATCTGGCAGCGCGAGCAGCCCGCAGCGGCAAGTTCAATGCAGTGGGTCTACTGATGAGTGATCACCCGGCCTACAGTCGCCTGAGTGTGAAACTACTCCAGAGTGTGATGGCAAAACTCAGCGACAAGGAAATGCATTTAACCATGTCGCAGATGACCGATGCTCAATTCACTGACAGCAAGTATCTGCCACGCATGCTTAGGCAACACATGGTTGATGGCATGTTGATCAATTACACGCATCACTTCCCTGAACATCTCAGTGATTTCATTCACCAGCTCAAGCTTCCAGCCATCTGGATGAATGCGCGGCTTGATCATGACAGCGTCTACCCGGACGAAGATCATTCAGGTCGCCTTGCTGCTGAGTATCTGCTGAAGCTGGGTCATCGCAAGATTCAGTATCTCGAATTTGAAGGTTCGGTTCACTACAGCCGCACGGATCGTCGCAATGGGTATTCACAAGCGATGATCGACGCGGGACTGACACCCGTGCATGTGACCTTGCCGACACAGTTCCCGGACCAGGTGGATCTGGACCCGATGTCCTGCGACACACTCACGCATGTGATGAACTGGCTTAAAGCCAATCGTGAGCAGATCACTGCAGTGCAAACCCACTCACCCTGGGAAGCACGTGTGTTGCTTTATGCCGCTGCCAAATGCGGGATCGACGTCCCCAGCGAGCTTTCTGTTGTGACCAATGGCAACGAATCGTTCAATTTCATGGGGATCGCCATGTCCAGCACGGTCTTGCCGTTGACGGACATGGGACAGGTGGCGGTGGAGATGTTGATGAAGAAAATCGCCGCGCCGAAAAAACGTATCAAGTCCAAAGTTCTTGAATCCACGATGGTACCAGCCCAGACAACGCTTGCCATCTGATGACATATTGATTGCATTTGGTTTGAATCATCTTTTCAAAAGTGATCAGAATAATGAACAAGACACGCCAAACATCGAATCGCCCGACGGCTTTCACCTTGATCGAGTTGTTGGTGGTGATCAGTATCATCGCCCTGTTGATCTCGATTTTGTTACCGGCTTTATCTTCAGCAAGAAGTGCAGCGCGGGACATGGCCTGTTTATCCAACCAACGCCAGGTGGGTGTATCCATCTTTGCCTATGCTCAGAACAATCAAAGCTATGTTGTCTCATTTCGCATGACCGGCACAGGTGGCGATTGGTACTGGTTTAACATTCTCAGTGACAACGGTTATCTCAAAGCCCCAAACGCTTCAAGTGCCATCGCGTTTTACTGCCCTCAAGGCATACTCAAATACAACAGCAACTGGTTCAATGATCCGGTATCACAACGCTCTGAAGCCGCCGCCCAATATTTCCGTCGCACCAGCGCTAAGTCTGGCCAAACCCATTGGACAAACTATGCGATCAATGCCGTCGAATCGACTTCCAACACTTGGTGGGATTCGAGCAGGAAGTACGCGGATTATTTCCCAAGTATCCAACGTGATGTATCGGGCAACGATGCAGCCAAGGCACTGCCAATAGACCTGTTCACGCAGGCTTCCAAAGTGACGTTGATGTATGACGGGCTGGTGTGTAACAACTTGGATGCCACGCGTTTTTCCCTGCGACACAGTCAGAAAAACGCATGCAACTTCCTGTTTGCCGATGGCCACGCCACAGCGGTGAACACCAATGACATGCCCAGCGACAGCACGAATCTATATGGCAGTAATGAATGGAACAATACGGGTAACCGTTATGGTTTTCGATACACCACGTTCAACAAATGATTCATCTTTAATCTCAAACATCTATTCTCGATGTGAAAGCAATCTTATGCCTTACGCAAAACGCAACATCACAGCCAACGCCTTTACCCTGATTGAACTGCTGGTTGTCATCTCCATCATCAGCCTGTTGATGGCGGTTCTTCTGCCTGCGTTGGGCAAAGCCAGAGAATCTGCACGCAGCACACAATGCTCAGCGCGCGTCAAGCAAATCGGCATCTATCAACAACTGTATTCTGAGGATTTTTTTAACGGCAGCTACTGGATTCCCGGGTACTTCCGCCCTGCCTGGGACTTGGACGAAGGCTATGGACATGCCGATTACGCACTCGGTCGCAGTGTCTGGGCAGGCTTTATCATCCGGGGTGGTTACATCAAAAATTCCCGCGAACTAAAGTGCCCCTCATGGATGATTGACGTGCGACTGTATCAGGATCGCGGTGACATCACCTATGGTATCCGACGCCGTAATACTGACGAAGGAACGCAAGGCAGCGAAGTGGCCTATCGCATTGACCAAGGCGTGCCTTCAGAATTCCCAGTTGGCGGTGACAGTGTCAATGCGACACCTGGCGAAGGGAATGATCCGGTGCAACACTTCAATATCTCTGCATCAAGCGGCCGTGCTGTCCATGCCCGACATAACGGGGCTGCCAACCTGCTATATGCCGACGGCCATGTGGTTTCTGCCAAGGTTGATGTGTTCAAAAGCTTTGGCAGTGAGCATTATGACTTTCGAAATTATATTTATGACCGACAACTCCAACGTCTGGACTAGAGCGTGTTATGCACTTTTTCGTAGGTCAGACGCCGTTTTTTCCGGGTTTTATCGCAGTGTGGATCGGCGCAGGCGACGCTCAAGCGTCGTCGAGTACGAGACACCAAGAGAAAAACGGGAAAAAACAAGTATGAGCACGATAAAAGTGCATAACACGCTCTAAGCGTTCCACGTTTGAATTGTTTTAAAAACCGCTGTTTTTATCAAGGTATTTTCATGTATCGACTTGCCCTACTTGTCTTCTGTCTTGTCTTTGCCATCACCGGGATACGTCCTGTTCAAGCTCAACCCAACGTGGTGGTTTGGGATCCGGTTAAAGGAACTGGCGAACGTCGCTTCACACTGTCGCCTGATCACATGGACCAGGTTGCCAGCTGGCTCGCGCAGGCAGGCATCAAAATCACACGCCTCACTGCCGAAGCGTTGGCGGACAAGAACACATTCTCTGCCAAGCAATATGACGCCTTGTTCATGGATGGCTTGACGGTTCCCAGCGTGGCCATCAAAGCCATGCAGCAATTTGCTGATGACGGCGGCATCATGGTGAACATGGGCTCGGGCGTGCCGTTCCTGGTCAAGATCAAACAGAAGCCCGATGAAACATGGACGATGGATCCGCCAACGCCCCGCTTTGCCTGGCAGACCAATGACATCAATCGTCACTTGGGCATCAAGTACTACTACGATGTCAAACGACACAATCAAGGCGTGATCCACACGCTCACCCCGCTGTTTGAAAAGTACTTCAAAGACACGGGCAAAGTAAAACTCCCCGAAGGCATGCTCCCCAGCGCATGGACCATTCCCAATAGCGATCGCCATGAAACCGCCAGGTATTATCCGTTGGTGCGTTCTCAACGTGTCGATCAACTGGACGTGATCCCGCAGCTGTTTATCAGCCGTTTTCATGACCGTCTGAGTATTCATGCGATCGCCCCCTATTTCACTGGCAAGGAAAAAGCGGACTGGTGGCCCGCAGCGGAACAAACCATCGTTGCCATCGCACATATGGCATATGACCTGAAAAACAAGAACATCAATCTTGATGACTACCTGAGCATCGGCATTGATCGCAATATGCCCTCTCCCAAACCTCTGCGAAGCCGAAGAGCAATCGGTGATGTCCAACCTGCAACGGGTACGGTCGTCGCCACATGGGGTAAGTTCAATGGCGTGAGCCATGAATTGGGCGAACCGGTGAACAGCATCATTGATCGCCCCACCAACATCCTCCCACAAGAGCTTGGCCCCGGTGCGTCGATCCAATTGCAATTACCCAACAACGCAACGCAAGCAACACATCTGCGCTATCGCATTGCCTACAACAAAGATGCCAGCGGACTTTGCATCGCGGTGGGCAAACATATCCTGCTCAATGAACTGTTCGTCTATCTGGACACCGGCGATGGTGGCAATTTCTCCGCACCCAGCTACGTTGAAAAGCCCATTGAAATGCATCGCCTGGCATACCTGCCTGCTGAGATTTGGGAAGGTAACCAGACCATCACCCTCTCCAACCCCGGCACTGAACCGATTTACTTTGATGCCATCCAACTCGAAACCGCGCCCACGCCCCGCGATTGGCGCATCGGACTTGGCGGCCCGTGGCGTCACCGTCGTACGAGTCCCAAACCCAATGTCTCCACCAAGTACACCAAGACCTGGCCGAACATGCGCACCGGCGCGGGCGCGTCCTATGTCGGCCCGCCATCGGATCCGGACCGTTTCAAGATCATGGATGAAGCGATCGAAGAAAGTCTTGCAATCAATGACAATCTGGAAGTGAACCTGCAAGGCACGCAGGAATGGAACGCGATTCCCAAACGTTGGAAAGAAGCCAACGACATGAAGCGTCCCTATGCAGCTGCCGCCGATGCGCAGAAGTATCAGCAAGTCATCGAACACCTGGTGACAAAATATGGAGATCGCATCGATACCTATGAACTGTGGAACGAAGCTGACAGCCAAATGTACTGGCGTGGCAGTGTCGAGGAATACATCGCATGGTGCCATGCCACCATCGACACCATTCGTCGACTTGATCCCACAGCCCGCATTCTGACCACGGGGATGGCAGGCTTCAAAGCCAAGTTCATCCACGAACTCAAACACGGTGGTGTCATGGACCGCGTCGATGCCATGGCGTTTCATCCCTATGCCGGCAAGGCTCCACTGTGGGACCTGCCCTGCGGTTTGGCTGAAGGTGAACTCATGGCCATGGGCTTGAACCTGCCGATCTATCCAAACGAGATGGGCTTTGTCTTTCGCAATGCCGAATGGTTCACCGCCCCGCCTGTCTTTACGCCTGACTTACAGGCACAAATGACCAGCATCGCCATTTCTCGTTTGATCAGCAACGACATATCCGAGCTATGCATCTTCCATGCCGGTGGCAGTAAACACTACTACGGCTTGATCGACGAAAACTCCGTGCCAAGGCCGGCATACCATGTCTACGAAGACTACATGCAACTCTCACTTCGCGGTGGCAAACGCATTGAGCTCTCACTGACCCCAGCAAGTCACACCGACGCACCCATCAAAGGCATTTTCGCTGCTGCTGCCAAACATGATGATGGCAGTTACACCGTCATGCTCAACCCCTCGCAGTGTGATTTCCACAAGCGATTCGTCCGTGTGATCATTCCTGTTGCAAGCGATGTGACCAAGCTCAACAGTTCCGTTGAGCAGGCAGAAGTGAAGATCAAACGCGACAACAATCAGTCATGGGCCGAGCTGACCATTCCCCTGATCGACCGCACGCGTATCGAACTTAAACCCTAAGTCGATTCTGACATCACACAAGCCGCCAGATGAATGAAATGAATTTGACGGGTCTGAATGCACGCATATCACAACAGACCTGCCAGCTTCAGGAAAAGATCATTCCTCTGGCGGTTTGTTTTTTTGTTGCTCAGAGACTGCATAGGCAACCGTTTTATTTTTTGAGATAAGGCTCAATGCCTTCGCAGATGACGTGCAGCAGGAAGTGATGGACTTCCTGAATACGTGCGGTGGTTTTCGTGCCGGGGACGAGTACTTCCAGATCGGACAAATCCTTGCAGTTGCCCCCACCTTTGCCCAGAAACGCAATGGAGAAGACACCGAGTTTTTTGGCTTCTTCCAACGCCCGGACGATGTTCTGTGAATTGCCACTGGTGGTAAAGACGATCAGCACATCCCCTGCCTTGCCAAACGCACGCACCTGGCGAGCAAAGGATTCGTCATAGCCATAGTCATTGCTGATTGCCGTTAAGTCACTACCCAATGCATTGAGGCAAATCGCCGGATAAGGATCACGATCATCACAAAATCGGCAGACCAACTCCGTCGTCAAATGCCCCGCATCCGCAGCACTCCCCCCATTGCCACACGCCAACACTTTGCACCCGGATGTCAGACACCCTGCCACCCGATCAACCACCTGCTGCATCACAGCATCGAGTTGCGATACCGATTCGAGTGTCTTTTTGAGTTCTGCCAGGCTTTGAGTGAGTTGTGAACGTTCCATCGTCATGACCATTCTCCGTGCAATTGGGACATGAACATTGTAGCAAAACCCAACAGCCTCCCAGCTCAGACTTTCAAATACAGTTCATGAATCGAATCACAGTGCCCCATCACTCAATCATTCAAAAAAGATTAAACCAACTCAACCGTATTAAAAGGAGCAACTACCACAAATAAAAAAGCCACACACTTGCGTGCATGGCTTCTGTGACAATAAGGGTGACCAAGGGGATTCGATCCCAATATGACAAACCCCTATTGACACAATACTTACATGCGATAAAGTAATTCCACAAATGCATAAAAAAAGCTCTCGCGGCCTAGGAACCGGCAAGAGCTTTGAAATTGAGACGGCGTTCTAGGAAAACCCGTCTCTTGGCCCACAAGAAAGTGACTCAAGTGGACATACTTATCTTACGCAACAATCCAAGTCCCCGCAATAGGTCGGCTCTCACACTCGACCGCGGGGATTTTTCATGGATGTCCACTTTCCTCTTGTGGGAAAGGCCGGGAACACCTTCAACAAGGTGTCCCGGTTTTTTAATGCGCTATCCCATCAACAATCAGGCGCAGGGCCTGAGACATCCATAAACGCCATTTAAGGAGAGCGAACAATGGCAGAATCAACAATGCGTCGCGGTGGTCTTCAATTCATTCTGGCAGGCGAAGCCGGACCGGTCAACGAGAAGGTGGACAAGGAAAGCGGGGAGCTTCGCGCGTCCTGCAATGTGGCATTCTGGGGCGGTAGTGAATACTGCCGTCTGGCAAGTCCCGAAGAAGGCAAATTCATTCGACCTGGCTCATGGGTCAAGATGATCGGCGATGTCCGCGAGTTCAAGGACAACAAGTTTGCAGGTTCATATCAGTTGATTTCCGTCAACGATCAACCCGTCGAAAAACTGGTCAATACTTCCAAGAAATAACGCGCCCTGCCCCTCCTGCGGCGCTGCTGCCGTAATGCGTCGGTCGGCTCTCGCCCCACAGCGAGCCGACCGGCGCCAATGGAGGCAGCAAGCTGCTGCCGGGTGCAGAGAGAGGTTCTCTCAACTTCAAACAAAGGACATCACATGACCAAGCAGGAATTAAAAGCACATCTGGAAAAAGAGTTGGTTGACTTTACGAGTCTGACAGTTCGTGTTGAATTGCGACTGGGTGACTACGACGAAATTTGCGATACACAGGATTTTCATTGTCAGCTTGATGGAAGTCCGCTTTTGTTTTTGATGGGGATAAAGTCGCTCAATGAAAAGGGTGTTGAGATAGTCAGTGCAATCTCTACAGGGACTACATTTTTCAGCCTCTATGGCAAGGCTAAAGGTCGCATCGTCGAAGAACAGGCGGTCACAGCATGACCAGCTGCGTTGCTGCATTGTGTGTTGAACCTGCTGGTGTGTATCCGCAACTCGTCACAGATTGGTATGACCAGCAGCGGGACGCGCGAACGTTCAAAGGCGGTAAGCCAGTCGTAGCACATCCACCATGTGGGCCATGGGGCCGACTCTGGAAGCAATGCAGCAAACAGGACAAGAGTCTGGGGCCATGGTGTGTGAAGCAGGTCCAGCGTTGGGGAGGCGTACTTGAACATCCCGCACATTCAAAGCTGTTCAAGGCGTGCGGGTTGCCAGAACCTGAACAATTCCCCGATGTCTTCGGTGGGCAAACCTATCTGACCTGGCTGTCTGCCTTCGGTTCACCAGTTGCCAAACCGACCTGGCTTTATGTGGTGGGCGTTGATGCCTTCCCACGATTTCCCCGTAAACAACCAGCCATCACCACAGTGGATCGTCTGCACAGCAGCACACGACAGATCACACCACCGGCGATGGCTGAATTTCTGATTGAGCTGGCGAGCAAGGCGGTGATGTCATGAGCGAAAGACTCTACGACTTAATGAAACAAGGGGCCAGAGATGACTTTGAGAAGAAGTATCGAAACAGGCCTGAGATGGAAATGGCTGCTCTTGTTTGGATGGGCGAAGACCTGACACAACTGATTCAACTGTATGGAAAATCAGTTGTCTGGTTGAAAGAAGTAGGACACGAGGAACAAGCAGCGTCCTTGAAAAACAGCATTTCGGCTCTCAAACGACAGTACAACAAAATTTGTGATCTGACTTATGAACTATCTGAGCTGGAATCAAAGGCCTGCCCTTCTGGGGGGCTCCCCTCATGAATGAGGGGTGAGGGGGAGTTGATCGATTCACCTGGAGCGTGACAGATGAGACAACGCATTGATGAGTTGATGACAGCACACAAAGCACGCCGGTTCAAGGTCAGACCGTTGGGCATGCCCCAGCAACCATTGGCCACAGTCGAGAAGCACGGACGCACCATTGAGTTCTACGAGACCTGCTACGGCGTTGTGAGACGCGAGAACGAAGACAACATGCCACCGGCGTATTGGCTACTACAAAGTACAGAGGGAACAGAGTAAACATGACACGGACGCAATCATCAACACAAACAGCAACCATCGGCATTGTGGGCGACGAAGCGCAGACCGTCGCCCACATGCCGCCGGTATGTTTCAGTCTCGGCAGCATCGCAGATGCGGGGATCTGGGCGGACATGAAGTTAATACCCCCTTCTGTATTACGGGGGTCAAACGTGCATAGGGCCGATTTACAGATCGGTACCGACTGGATTCGTTGGTCGGGACCTGCTGAAAATCGTCCGCGTGCAATGCAGGTCATTGAAGACATCCTCGGCACCGATGCCATGGGCCAGTACAAGCCGGGACTAGGCTGGTGGTTCTATCAACACCGTCACAGCTACAGCAGTGGCATTAACGTCTGCTGGTCTGAATCTTCGCCCGATGGTAACGACGCGCGTCACTTCACGGTTGAGATCACGGGCCGTGGAATCAATCAACTCGGCCAATATGCGATTTACCTGATTAACAAAGCCCTGCATGAGCTTGGCTGCCAAGGGACGCGGGTTGATGTCGCGTGTGACTGGCATAACGCATCGATTGGATTTATCCAGCAGGTGCAGGACGCATGCAGGGACAACCAACTGCGTATCGCGCGTAGCTACGAAATCATCTACGGGGCTGGCAGCAGTGGCACAGCCAAGAATGCAGGCGTCTCCATCGGCTCACGCTTGAGTAACAAGTACGGAGCCATCTATGACAAACAACTCGAACAAGGTAGCGACAAACCTTGGGTTCGATTCGAGCCACGTTTCAACGGCGATGCCGCCAAGCAAGTCTGCGCGAAGCTGGCATTGATGGAGTTTGAAGCGTGGCCGCAATACATGGAAGGCTTGATAGCTGGCTGGGTGGACTTCCGCGAAGGTTCGCGAAAGGTTGCACGCCAACGCTGCAAGCGCCCTGAGTGGTGGTCGCAATACATCGAGCATGTCCAGCCGGTGCAGATTCGGGTCAAGCGTAGCAAGACCACGTTTGATGGCTTGTTGACCTGGCTGCAGAAGTGCGTCTTCCCCGCGTTGAAAACCTTCATGCAGATCGGGCGACTGGATGCAGACCAGTTAATGGATCTGTTCGCCAATGATGTGCATTCATGGGAAGACGCGATCCACCGGAGCGTTGTCTATGACTATTTACGTTGGCTCAAGGATCGGGAAGACAGCGCAGATCTCGACACGGTATTAGCTGACTTCGTTGCAATGAAACAGGAGGAATAACCATGTACTGGACAGCAGTTGCCATGGGCTTTGGGTTGGGCCTTGTGATTGATATGGGAGCTTGGGGCTTCCGAATGATACCCATCATGCTTAGCACGGTGCTAGGCAAGTGATAACCGGCCAGCAGGCCACAGGAAAAGGAGTAGACGCATGTCTGCACTGAAGAAGTCCGAATTGGTTCCGGACCGTTTGAACCAGACCGAATTTGCCACGGTTGATGGCAATCCCCACGTTGCAGGTACCATCGGTGATGGTGCCCAAGTTCGTGCCGAAAAGCACAGCAAAGTTAACTGGCGTGCTGTGTTCAGCGTGATGAGCCTGTTCGCACTCGTCGCGTGCATGTTCCCCAGCATGGCCATGGCACAGTCCGCAACGGCGCCCACTGCTACGGAGTTCGAGCAGATCTACGGCGTGATTGATCCGGTCACCATGTCCTACGCAATCGGTACCCTCGGCGGTGCTGCGTTGGTGGCTGCCTTCTCGGTCGGCGGTGGTTTCCGCATCGGCAAGAAGGCCTACTCTTGGATCATGTCCAAGATCTAAGGAACCAGACAGTGGGAAGCGAGAGACCAACACTGTCGATTCTTATCATCCTGTGCGTCCTAACGGGCGTGCAGGGTTTTTGCATGGCTTTACCGCCAGACGATCTAAATGGCGTCTACATCAGCTGTCGCGTGACCTTTGAAGGTGAGACGATCGAAGTAATCGAAACACAGATTCCAACAAGCACAGACCAAATCACACTTACATCAGATCTATGGCCGGACTACTTCAAAGTGTGGGTTATTGACATGAATCTCACCATTTGGCACACGGGCGGCTATAGCGGCCAAGCTTGGGACGGCAAGGGTTACGGATACAAAAAAGACCGTCCCGACGGGTATGCCATGGAAGTAGCCGAGGCGTATTACTTCACACCTAAAACAGAGGTAACGGGTGTCGGTGGAGCAAGCACGGACACCACGACAATTGAGATCCTAATTGCAGTGGGTATCGGCGTTCTGTTCTGGCAGATCTTCGCCCGCTCCTTGCGCGAAAGGTCGGTGATGTGGTGAGTAAGCAATGTTCAATTATGATTGTGATGTTAACGGTCTGCGCAATGAGTACAAATCTCATGGCGATTGAGCAACACGGCGTGTTGATCACAAGAGGGCCAGATAGTATTTGTCCTAACGGATATGGGTATGTCTATTACACCAATTCAGCCTTCGGTGGAAACAGTGTTGCAGCTTCATTCACCCCAGGCATGACAGTCACAGTATGGACATACGGTGATGGTGACAATGACCACACACTGTATGCAACATCAATAATCTTTGAGTATGCAGATAACGGTTTCATCAAAGCAACTGCAACAGGCAATTTTACAGGTGTCGGATATTTTCCACCCAAAAGTAGCTATCAAGGGACATACGGCAGAGGTGCATATTCAGAACCCTCACCAAACTCAGTAGGTGTTTACGGGAATGACCCCAGCAATTTCTTTGGATGGAATCAGATTGATATATCCATACATCCCGGCGGTAGCGGTGGAGGAGAAACAAATATCAACATCGGAGGTGAAGAACAACCACCATCCAGCGGCGACATGGAAGGGGCAGAGACCGCATTTCAAGACAAGGTCAACGAATCAGGCGCCATCGACATTGAAGCCCAGGAATATACCAGCGGCCAGACAAGTCAATTCTGGGACGATTGGAAAATCAAGATTGACAACATACCTACCTATGCAGATGGCAAGAATCTGCTGAGGCTGGGCAACGTCCAAAGCAAGGGCGAAAACTGGGACAACGAAGCCGAAGTCACCTTCGACGGTACTTGGTACAAGACGTCTTCCATCAAACAATTCATGGATGCAGCAATGACGGGCTTTGCCACCTTTGCAGCGTTCTTGATGCCCTATTACGAATTGAAGAAGGGAGCACCCAATGGTTGACTACCTTCTGGATGCGGTCTTGGAGCTGCTACAGTGGGCGTCAGACAAAGCGCAGGAGCTCTTTGGTTTCGATATCACAGATTGGGACATCGTCAACGCTCTGGCCTTTGCGCGTGATTCCATTCTGTTCTGCGACAACATCTTTCCCATGGTCAGCTGTATGCAGATTCTTCTAGCTGGCTTTGCAGCAAAAGTCATTGTCATGTCAGTCCGTTACATCCTCGGATGGTGTCCCACGATTGAGGGATAATGAGCAAGCGAACAATCAACATCAAAACCGGGATCGAAATCTGGGACGGCTTGCCGGGATCAGGCAAGTCTTATTCCTGTGTCGAAGAACTGATCAAGATCATTATTCAACAGCGGCGACCGGTCTATACCAATTTGCCCTGAAAATGAAGGTCTTGCGCAAATTGCTGGTGATCCGTTCCCTGAATCCAGCAACCGCCAATTACATTCAACCCCTCGACCTGGAACACTTCACACGATTTATCAAACGCAATGAGATCTGGGCCAAGTTCAGTGAACCACTAAGAGCCCAAGGTTATGGCTACGGCTTCATTGATCGCAAATTCAACGAGATGGAAAGTCAACCAATCATCACTGGCCCCGACGCTGATTGGATTCCTGCCGGTGCGGTTCTGATTCTTGATGAGTTTCATCGGTGGGCAGACCAGCGAACACAACGCATCGAAGATCCGGCATTCCTGCTGTATGCGACCATGCACCGCCATCATATGCACAGAGTCATTATCGCCACACAGGACAAAATGCAGGTCTCGATCACCTGGCGGCGTAACAGTGATGAACTGGTACACCACACAGACAAACGCAAACTGCCGTTTATCTTTGGCATCCCCCTGCCGATTCCCGCCTTTGCTCGTGAGTATTGGCCAAAGGAATACATGGAAGAATCAACCATTGGCAAGAAACCCACACGCGTTGAGGTATTCATCCCGTGGTTTAGCGGCGGTCTGATCTGGCGACTGTATGACAGCTTCACACACATGGGCGGTGCAAGACGTCTGCAACGCGCTTTAACCAAAACACGTCAGCAGGTGGAGGGTGACCAATACCAAGCCATTGAAGAAAAAGGAGAGCAAGACGTGAGCATCAAGCCAACCCCAAAAGACAAAATCAAAAAGTTCATATCCGCATGTATCAAGCTGGCCATCATTGGCGCGATCATGCTCTGGCTCTACAGCATCAAGAAACAAGCCAGCGAACAAGCCGACCGTAGCGAGAAAATCATGGTCGGGCTGCAATCACAGATCACTCAAATCTCGCACGAGCTGGAAGACATCAAAGTCCGGCCACCTGGCGAAACAGGCTTCAACAGCCAACCCAACGTTCCCAAGGTCAGCATGATCACAACTACATACTGCATGGCCAATGGCCAAATCTGCAAACTCGGGCAGGACATCGACGGTTACACATTGGAAAAGGTCAATCATGAAAACAGTACAACTCTCTGGTCTAAGAATGGCAATAACTTTAGTGTGCCTCTTGAGCGGTTGCAGCCAACAGCTGCAGCAAGCAGTCATCGACCAAACGGCCCCACCCCAACACGTGGTACAAGAGAGCTTCCAGCCTTCAACCAGCGAAGATGAAACCAACAGCAGCACGGAACTGGTCAACCTGGAAACCCAGACAGATCCACTACGCCAAAAACGCATCACACTGGACATGCAAGGCAATCTGCGTGATGTCTGCACCTTCCTGAGTATCGAAGGCCTGACGCTGATTCTCGACGAATACGGCTATGGTGTACCGTTTACGATCCGCCTCAAAGACAAGCCCATTGAGACACTACTCGAAGCCGTCAAGATCACCTTGGGTAAACAGTCCCAGATCATCCAACGCCAAGGCTATGTCTACATTGGTGAACCCTCGGACAGTGATCAGGCTATCGACCTGTTTAAGCTTCCCGGCGATGCTGAGGGATATGGCAGTCTCTTTGAAGCCTCAGCAGGTGGCAACGCCAAAGTCCAAACCCAAGCCGACCGCTTGTTGCTGCGTGGATCTCAAGACCAACTCGAACGCGCCCGCCAATTGCATCGACAGTTGATCAAACGCCGCAAGCAATACATCGTCGATGTGGTCTTCGCTGAACTGACACGCGAGCAAGTCGAAAACGCCGGGATTGATATCACGCTCTCCGGTGCCGTTGAGTTGGCCATAGACGGGAGCAAAAGCCTGTTTACCAGTGGCTATGACCTTGCCGGGGTGTTGAATGGTTTATTCAGTGCGAGCGGCCAGAAGACGAATCAGGCCCAATGGCAAAGCAACCGTCTGTTCTGTGTCGAAGGACGGGAAGCAATGCTGCAGATCGGTGATGAGATCGCCATTCGTCGACGTGTCACCAGCGATACCGGCTTCATCGAAGAAACCGATACACAGATCTTCAACGCAGGGACACACCTGAAAATCACCGTCTACGGCGTGGACAAGCAATTGATACGCGTCGACCTGGAACCGGAGATCTCCTACGTCCGTGAATACCTCGATGGTGTCCCAACGATCTCCACACGCAAGCTGACATCCTCAGCCTACTGCGCCCCGGACGCCATCATCGTGCTAGGTGGTCAAGAGACCACCGGCCAGACCGTATCCGGCAGCACCCTGCCCCTAACCAACATCGCAACCAACCGAAACAACCGGGAGACGAACGGCCGGACGTTCATCTTCCTGCAAATCAAGGAAGTGAAAGGAAAGCAAAACCATGGAGACGAACTTCAAAGCGATCCTGCGCAAAGCCAAACTCTCGAGCCATCACAAGACGGGCTACAGGGAGGGACTCCAGCAGCTGCAGGACATCGAGCAGGACAAGAAGGAGGAACACTACCTCCAAGCGTACCTGACGGGCAAGACAGCAGCGATACAGGGCGTGACGCTTGATCTATCGCAAGACATCCTCCTCCAGAAGGAGCAAGCCTTCATCGAAGACGAAGAAGCCCAAGGCGAGGATACCGCTGAATTAGACCAAGCGGAATTTGACCTGGCAGACATGGACTTGGCTGAGATGGACGAAGCCGAGCTGGAAGATTAACCACCAATACAAGGGAAGAGACGATGAGCGAATCAAGAGAGATGATGCAGGAACGGATCATAAGCTGGATCCATGAATTTCATGATGTGGCTGACAACCAAATCGGTTTCAACTGGCGAGGATCCAACGAGTTTGTTTTCACGATCGCAACGGACGATTTCGATGACACTCTCATCGATGCAATCCAAACCACCGAATTAATCAAGCTGAGCCCACCACGAAACATGAATGGCATGTGGCTCGTAGTCGGGCAGGTCTTCGCGTCACTGGGCGACCTGGAACTATCCGACCTCGATCCAGCAGAGATGGACGAAGCCGACATGCTGGAATAAACAGCCAACACAACGCAAGCAAAATTACCCCGGTTATGCCCGGGTTTTTTCATGGGCAGACGTCTATGAAGGGGATATACTGGCACTGCTTCAAATCATTTCCGAGGAGACCTCATGAGACGTATCATTTTCGTATTGGCTATCCTGTGTAGCACCGCCATTGCTACCGCACAGGACAACGAGCTGGAACAACTCAAACAGGAAGTTGCAGAGCTGCGCCAATTGGTAGCACAACTCACTGAACGTGTCGATGAGCTGGAAGACAACAAAGCAAAAAGCACAACGACAACCACAACAGAGAAAAAAGCGACAACGGCAACAAGTCTCAGAAGCTACCAAGACCTGCCGATTAACGTCACTCGGATCATTCCTAAAAGACGCAGCATCCAGCAGCATAGCTTCACGCTGAACAAAGTGACCGCCAAACAATACAGATACGACGGCACCATCTACCTGACCTTCCACATCGGCGTACAAAATTACAGCAATAGCAGCTGGACTCCGTCGAGTGACAATTACATGCTCAGACTTAAAGATTCAGACATTAAACGCAACGGCACATCTTACGGAAGTTCAATCAAAAAAGGCGAAAGAAAAAGCTTGGAAATCACCTTCAAATTAGACAAACTGGAACCGCAAGAAATGCGTCTTGTTATTGACAGCAAAGACAAAGACAATCCCGGCCAAGCAGAATTCAAGATAAACATCCAATAACGATCTTCAAAAAAACAGAATAGATCAAAAAGATCAACTAAAATTAATATGAGGC
>JBICHS010000191.1:0-3661 GCA_043101135.1 Phycisphaeraceae bacterium JB051 | reverse complement strand
CTGTGTTTATCTGTGTGCATCTGTGGTTAACACATGCCTTGGACACGGTGGTGATGGGATTGGGGGCCTGACCTCAAATCAGATTCTTGAGTTGATCCCAGATCAGGCGGCTGGCTTTGCCGCGGTGGCTGATGCTGTTTTTATGGTCGGGGGTGAGTTGGGCGGTGGTTTTGCCTAACTCGGGGACGAAGAACAGGGGGTCGTAGCCGAAGCCGTTTGTGCCGATGCCCTTGGGGTTGTCGATGGCATAGCCTTCGTCACCAGGCCCGAGGATGCGACCTTCGATGGTGCCCCGTACGACGATGGGCTCGGCGTTGATGTCACTGTTGGAAGGGAAGCATAGGGCCATCGCACAGACGAATCGCGCTGTGCGCTGCTCCGTTGGCAGGTCACCCAGTTCATTGAGCAATTTCTGATTGTTGGCAGGGTCCACCACGTCTCGCCCGCCGGTCATGCCGGAGTATCGCGCGCTATAGACACCGGGTGCGCCATCCAGTGCATCCACTTCCAGACCACTGTCATCGGCAAAGCAGGGCAAACCTGCAGCGTTGGCATAGTACTGGGCTTTGAGCAGCGCATTACCTTCAAAAGTCGGCTGGTCTTCAACGGGTTCGTCGATATCCAACCCAATACCTTTGAGCGTGACAATCTCCAACTGCGGGTCAGTGATGACCGCTTTGATCTCGTCGAGCTTGTGCGGGTTGGAGGTGGCGAGGAGGAATTTCATGGTTCTCTGTTTCGTCGTATATCAATTGGATTCAAGACAATTAACCACAGATACACACAGATGGACACAGATAAAGGTAGGAACTTCGATTGCTTTAAATCGGGATCATCTGTGTTTATCTGTGTGCATCTGTGGCTAAATAAATTTTGTTACGTTGTGATTGTTGATCGCGCTAAACCGCAAGCGGTTTGCGGGGGAACTTCCGGGAGGGGGTTACATCTTCCACCAGTCGAGTTCGATTTCGTTGAAGATGATGTCGTGGATGTTGGCGTCTTCGACTTCGAATTTTTCGATCTCGTTGAGCTTGCCCAGGTAGCTGGTGTCCTGTGCGAGTTTTTCACTCAGGGCAAGCAACGTTTCAAAGCGGGAAACGTGCTGCATGAATCGCTTGATGCCATAGTCGACAGCCTGGCCGCGCGTGATGATGAATTGCCAGTCAGATGCCTGGAGCAGGAACAGTTCGCGGCCGGCCTTCTTGAGCAGGTCTTCGATCTGCGGGTTGGTCCGCCAGGGCAGATCCATGGTGGCTTTACCGAAGTTCGCTTCGCAGCGGTACTCGATATCCCACATCCAGTTGACCTTGTCGTTGGTCCACACGCGGTGATCGCCTTCCTCGCCCCACGAGCCTTCGGGCATGGAGACGACTTTGTCCGGCGGGTTGGTTTCGAGCATTTCAACACTGCTGCGCAGATCCACATCGGGGTCCGCGTTAAGCGTCATGATCACATCACGCAGGAACTTGGGACCTTCGAACCACCAGTGGCCGAACAACTCCGCGTCGAACGTGGCGACGACGTGAGCGTGGCGACCGGTGTTGTGGTGATACTCGTTGACACGGTCGTGGACGAGTTTTGCAAAGTGCTGGGCATGCTGATGAATGTGATGTTCTGTATCGTTGGGATGGTACAGGTGCTTTTCACCGAGGTCGACCTTGTTGCCGGTGACCTTCCAGTAACGCAGGCCACGTTTTTCGCCCCATTGTTTGTGGAATTCGAGGTATACGCCGTCTGCGGGATAGCCGATGGCGCCGGACCAGACCTGTTCACAGACGCGTGGGTCACGGCCGAAGACTGCAACGCGACCAAGGCCTGTGCCGTCGGAGTTGACATAATGCGGCTCATGCACGGAGTGCCAGCCCTTGTTGGCATATTTCTTGCCTTCTTCCCAGCTGACTTTCCACCACTTGCCATCGTTGAAAACCTGCTCGGAGTGCGAGCCTTCGATGAGATGATTTTCGACGAAGAAGTGGTTGATGGTTTCGTCAGCAATGAGATGTTCGACGCCGATGCGGTTGCCTTTGCCTGCCCATCCGATGGGAGGATTCCAGGGCCCACCGGGACGGTATGCACATTCGGGAAGCCACATGCCCGTGGGCTTGTACCCGAGAATGCGATGACTCGACGCCAGGCCTGCACGCAGCTGTGCACGAATGGAGGAGTCTTCAAAGAGCAGTGGCAGATACGCATGCGTTGCGGTGGAGGTCAGCAATTCAATGTGACCTGCACGGGCGTGTGCACCGTACGCAGCAGGGATATCGCGTTTGATGGCTTTGAACTGGTTGAGCAGACGTTCGTAGATTTCCGCCCATTGCTGAGCGAGGTACGCCATGTGCCCGTTGTCGAGGTCTTCGAAATCCTTGAGGTCTTTTTCTGCACGTTCGATGCGATCGAGCAGGTATTTCTCGAAGCCTTCCTTGAAGTGATCATGTGCCAACTGTTCAAGGAGCACTGGCGTTAAGCCAATGGTGAACTTGGGCGAGATTTCATGCAAGACGCAATGCCCGATGATGTCCAGGATCGGCAGGTAGGTTTCGGCGGCGGCTTCATAGAGCCAGTCTTCGCCGTGCGGCCAGACGCCGTGCCGGAGGACATAAGGAAGGTGACCGTGTAGGACGAAAGTGAAGCTGCCTTTTGCCATAGTGCAAATCAGTGTACCAAATTGAGCTTGGTATGACAGTGGCAGTAACCGGATTGAAACTTTTTCTGATATTTGTAACTTGCATTTGTGTTACAACCTATATCACGAACCTCATGAACATTCGACATAGGAGTTTGAATATGTCCATTCTCGTCATCAGTACCTCGCTGAACCCCGGTAGCCGCAGTCGCATCATGGCCAAGCAGGCCATCGCTGATTTACAGGCAGCAGGTGTCGAAACCGACTTTCTGGATTTGCAGGAAGTCTCCCTACCAATCTGTGACGGGGGCGTTTGTTATGGTGATAAACATCTTCCGGCCGTCAAGCAAAAAATCACCAATGCCACCGGCGTGATCATGGCGGTGCCGATTTACACGTTTGATGTCAGCGCTGCTGCCAAGAACCTCATTGAGATGACCGGCCGGGATTGCTGGACGGATCACGTGATGGGCTTTATTTGTGCAGCAGGTGGTCAAGGCAGTTACATGTCAGTGATGCAGATTGCTGCATCGATGATGCTGGATTTCAGGACATTCATCGTCCCCCGCTTTGTGTACGCGACCAAGGGCGCGTTTGAGGGTGACGAAATTGCAGACACCGAAGTCAAAGAACGCATCGCCGAGTTAAGCAAGGAAGTGGTTCGCGTGTCCGATGCGCTGCGCGGGTGAATCCTGGCAATGGGCGATTAATTACGATTGGCAATCTGCATGGTCTGCAGTTGGGTGTAATACGTGTCCAAATAGGTCTGGTGCTGTTGGGCATATTCCAGCGTAGGGCTGTTGATTTTGCCCTTGAGAATCTCGGTCGCAGCCTTGATCACGGTTTCATCACTTGGAACGGTGTCCTTGGGCTCGGGTGTGGGTGGGGTTACTGTTTGGGGTTCATCCTTTTGGGTGTCGGCCTCAATAGTATTCTCAGCAGGTGTGTCAGTTGTTGTTGTTGTTGTTGTTGTTGTTGTTGTGGTGGTGGTGGTGGGTTTAGTCTCTTCTTTTGTCTCTTCTTTTATTTGCTTGTATT
>JBICHS010000190.1:0-4995 GCA_043101135.1 Phycisphaeraceae bacterium JB051 | reverse complement strand
GACATGTCTTCGATGATGCCGAATCGGGTGGTGAGTGTGGCACAACGGATACGGCCATGGCGACGTCGATCGTCATGTGTGCTGTCCTGCAGCAGGTGCGTCATATCCTGTCTTGGGCGCATGCTCATGGTAGTACCATCGGCAACAACCCAGGGCCGATTCAGTTATCAGGCAACCATTCCTGATAAAAAGGCGGGGTTGTTTTCCAAGTCCTCAAGTGAAGGGGGTTTGAACATCGTCATCTGAATCCGATTCCCCGGTGCGTGGAAGACCACTTCATCCATGACATTACGGATCAGAAACAGCCCCCTGCCGTTGAAGCGTTCGATGTTTTCTTCGCAGGTGGGGTCGGGGAGTTTGGAGAAATCAAAGCCCGGACCTTGATCTTCAATGATGTACAACACACGGTCATCATCATGTTTAGCAACGAGTTGGATCATTCGACCCGAGTACGGCTGGACCGTGCGGCGGCGTTCTGCCAACTGGTAAAACGGGTCGGTCGAATCGTTCATCAGGGACGAGGAGACTTCCAGATTCCCGTGATACAGGGCATTACTCAGCGCTTCCTGTAAAGCCAGACTCAGGCGCATCTGGGCTAATTCGTCTTCCCAGCCGCGTTGAACCAGGTCATTCATGAGCTGTTCAATCACTGGCGGGATGGCCATGGGGTCGTTTTCCAGTTCGAAAAACATCTCACCCTGACCGACGGGGACTTGTTGTTGTGCATTGCAAATCAAGTGCATACCTCCTTTTGGAGATCTTGATACTGTTGGCGGGGGTCAGTATGGACACTCTGCAATAAACGTACGATTCAAAATCCGAAGATGCCAAAAAATTTAGAGATTGTTTATGCAGGATTGGTAAGTTGGGCAAAGCTCAGGCATCACCCCAAAGCCGTCTGGCTCCTGAGGGGCGGGTGGATTTCGAAGACAACTCTACAGAGAAAGAAACGAACATCAGCAGCGTATGATTTGAATTGGTGTCAGCGGTTGAATGTCGCTCAAACGCAACGCTTCAGACCCGGCCAGGATGACCGGGCTATGTGTATATAGCCGAGTCATTTTGACTCGGTTGCCTTGAGAACACCTGCACCGGATTGAAATTCGGTGCTCAAAACGCGTTCACATCACGTGAAAAATCAATCGTAACAGCTTAAAGAGAAGGCTCTTCCAACGGCACAGGGCAAACATCGCGGCGGAGGCAGTTTTCGCAGTGCATGCCTTCCCACAACGCATTGAACTCACCGAGAACCTCATCGATGAGCCCTGCATCATAGGTCCAGATGCCCCACTCGATATTGCGTTTACGGTCCGACTTGGCACCCAACCCCGCGCCAGTGAGATTGGCTGAACCCAGGTACATCACACAACTGTCCACCACCACGGCCTTGGCATGAAGGCGTGGGCAACGGCGAATCTGCAGGTTGTCAGGTAACTGTTTTTTGAGCTCACGTAACGCTGCAGAGCTGGGGATGCCCGCATGTAAAAGCCGTATCTCAACGCCTTTAGCCGCCAGCTTCACCAGGTAAGACACAATCGACGGCGCCCTGCGCGAACGACTGGTACTCCCGGGAGTCGGCACCAACATTGCCTTGAAATCCGCTGTGGAAATCTCCAGACTGACCTCGGCTTTGAGGATGCCCTTGAGGACAACCTGCTCAAAATGCTGCTCGTTGGTGATGAGTTGGGGTGCGACGGCCATACCGATTCATCGGGTATCAGGCGGCTTTCGCAATAGTGATCCCTTATCCTCTGTTAATACGTCAGTTGCAGAACTGCCACATTGAACATGCGCATAAAAAAGCCCATGACTAACATCATGGACTTAAGTGAGGTTGGTTTGTTCAGAGCTTAGCGCCAGTAGGCGACCCAGCTGCTGTCTTCGTGCTCCTGATAGCGGACACTGGCAGCATGGGCATCACCGTAAAGTGCGTTGAATGCTTCACCTGGGTGATGAATGCCAACCTTGCGGTGATTGGTTCCGGTTTCAGGGCCAAAGTCTGTGTGACGGTAACGCTGAACGCCCACACGCATGGTGCTCGAAAGACCCGATGCAGTCGTGGAAGCGTCGGAGCTGTGGTCGGTGATGAAAATGCCGGTGTTCAAACGGTTGGCAAGATCGGCACGCAGCGGGTTGATTTCAGGATTCGAGTCGCCATAAGGACCACCGGTGTAACCGGAGATCAAACGCTTTTCAGCAGTGCTGAACGAGGAATCCGTCCAGCGGGTGTCAGAACTGGTGTGCGGGATGACGTTCATGACGTAACTGGCGTCGGTGATTTTGTCGTATTGTGGGTATTTGGCAGGACTTGTAGCTGGGTTGTAGTAACCGTCATCACCATCACTGCGGTAGGACTGGTCAGCACATTTGAAGACGCCCGTGTTGTTACCCATATAGGTCGCATATAGGAACCCCTGCCAGGCCAAATCGTCACTGGTTGGATCAAGGTCGCAGGCGAAGAAGTAATCCTTGAAGTCCGCCTGATAAGCACCGGTCATGACACCGATCTGGTGAAGATTGCTCAGACACTGACTGGCGCGGGCGGCATGTCGAGCTGACGACAGCGCCGGCAACAGGATGCCGATGAGCAAAGCGATGATGCTGATAACCACCAACAATTCAATGAGGGTGAAGCCATGCGTTGATGAGCGATAGCGAAGTCGTGCCAACTTCATTGCGTGTTCCTTTTCTCAAGTTACCTGACAGAGCTTGAACGTATCCCCGGGGCAAGCTTTATAGGCACACATGCAAATACCGTTCCATGCGAACCTGATTAGGCGATCAATTGTCCTCATTTTAGGTTGGTCACGTTAGCGGTAAATAAGAATTTGCCCAAAGTCGGCAATTTCGTTGCAAATGGCACGTTTTTCACACCGCCCTAACAAAAGACCTTGCCTAGACCACCTGCTTTACCCATGTTTGAGTTCAAGATTGGGGATTATTTTGCTCTCACATCAAAAGAGCGTGCCCAAAAAGAAGGCAGCTCAGGGAAATGCCTAATTCATGAACTATGCAATGGGATCAAAACGAGGCAGAGGCTTAGTTGATCTTGCGCTTGATCTCATCAAGCCGGACCATCTTGTCGCGGTAGAGCAGACTGATCATGTACTCGTAATTGGCCATGAGATTGGCTAGCGACAAACCGGGACGACCATCGAGAATACCAAGCCGGAAGATGTACATGTAGATGAATCGGAGCAAGGGCCTAAACGGGGTGCGCGGCCAGATGTTTCGGCGGATCCATTGGCGGTAACGCAGCATGTCACGGAACAGCCGATCGGTCTTGGCGACCTGACTTTCACCGATGCGCTGCTTGACCCACTCGTCGGACTCCAGGTCGGCATAGCGGATGTGCTTGTCAATGTACTGGGTCATGGTCTCGCAACGCACATGCAACATCTCATGCTCCATGTACTGCGTTGGCCCATCACAGATCATATGCTCATGGACACTGCGGTCTTCATAACGTGCTTGACCGCGCTTGAAAAAGCGCAGGTTCCACGACGGATACAAACCACCATGCCGAATGGGGCGGCCCATGAACAGCAGCAGTCGATTCACAAAGTAACCCGACGCCGCATGCGGGTTGTCCGCAATCCCGCGAAGCTCGTCAGCCAACGCAGGCGTAATGCGCTCATCGGCATCGAGAATGAAAATCCAATCACCGGTCCACGGGATATTATCCAGCCCCCAGTTTTTCTGTCGGGCGTAGCCTTCCCAGGCATGTTCAATCACCGTCGCGCCGGCATCACGGGCAAGCTGCTGGGTGTCATCCGTCGAGCAGGAATCCAGAACATAGACATTGCCAACCTTGCGCGCGTTGGTCACTGCCTGAGCAATGTGCACCGACTCGTTAAACGTCGGGATGAAGATGTCGATCTTACTACTCAAGCTTGATCCTCCTTGAGCATTCGATGCGACAAGTCCATCGTGGCATTGGACCACTGGGCTTCATCTTCCTTGACCTTCAACTCGATCCAATACTCATACATGCTGATCATCGCGCAGTAGTGAAAGCCGGCTAAACCATCAAGCCAACCCCAGCGAAGCACATATGAATACAGGAACCGAAACAGGCCACGACCCTTGAGAAAGAAGCTGAAGTTCTTGATCGCGCGACGCCGAAGAATCGGGTCTTTCTGCGTCAACTGCTTGAACGTTGGCAAGCCTTCCTTACGCACCCCCACCGCTTCGACAGCTTCGCGATCCGAGTAAAAATTATGCTTGGCAAACCAGTGTCTCAAACCATTATTAAAGCTGTAATGCGTGAAGTGACTTTTCAACTCACCGATCTTGCCATCCACGATGGGATGCACATTGGTGGTGCGCTTTTCGTAGGTCACCTTCTTTGGCTGAACCAGTCGGATAATCCACACCGGGTAACTGGTCGCATGCTTGATCCATTTGCCCAGATACATGTTCTTGTACCGCAGGCGATAGGCTGCACAATCCGGCTTGGGGTTCGTGACCACCTGCTGGATCTCACGCCGCAGATCGTCAGGCACGCGTTCATCGGCATCACAGATATAGACCCAAGGATACTTGTAGTCGATCTCATGCAAGCCAAAGTTTCGCTGCTTGTATTCAGTATCAAACGGCCTTTGGACCACGCGGACATTGGGATGCGCTTGAGCAATCTTGACCGTGTCATCCGTGGAGATGCTGTCGAGCACGACGATGTCATCACTGAAGCTCAGTGTCCGTAACACCGCCTCCATGTTGACCTGTTCGTTCTTGGTGAGAATCACACAACTCACCGGAATTCGACCGCCCTCGGTAGCTTTGCTTTGGGCAGTTGCGTTGGGTGATTCGGTTTCGTTGGGCGCAGTGACACCCTCTGCAGGTTCACAGGGTGAAACCTCACGATTGGGCGCAGCAGCATCAGCATGGGCGTTGTGTGTGTCCATGTTCACGTTATTTATCGGTCAGATCAGAGAGCCGATTCAGGGGAAATTGGGATTGGTTGTGGTATCTGTTGATTTGGGCAAAACACAA
>JBICHS010000189.1:0-10440 GCA_043101135.1 Phycisphaeraceae bacterium JB051 | reverse complement strand
TTTCTCTGAAGAGATCGTGTAACCGTTGGCAAAGGTCTTGTCTTCACCATCAACGGGAACCGGGCCAACCGCAAAGACGACATCATCACTCATGGCCTTGGCGGCTTGGCCGAGGAGGTAAGCTTCCTCAGTGGCAAGCATCGGGCTAACCATCAGGACGCATTTACCGCCAGCGGTCTTGATGCCCTTCCTGGCTTCTTCGCAACCGCGTTCCCATTTGCAGTCGATCAACTCGTTGAGCTGTTGACGCTGCGGTTGGTTTAAGCGATCTTCTGAAGCGACGAACTTCCAGCCGTAGCGGACTTCGTCAGTGATCCACCATTGATTGATCTCGTCGTTCTGGCGAGGCTTGATGCGGTAAATCTTGCCCTTGTTGTGCTCGATCCAGATGTTGTCACCTGAAGCGGTGATGCCATCGATCGACGGGGTCTGGGACAGGAACCACACACGCTGGGTGAACAGGAAATCCTTGTCGAGTAGTGCACCGACGGGACACAGGTCCACGACATTGCCCGAGAGTGCATTGTCCAGAGGAACGCCGGGGAAGACGTCGATTTGTTCATGACTACCGCGACCGAACACAGCCAATTCGGAGGTCTCGGTGACTTCACGGGTGAAGCGGACGCAACGGGTGCACATGATGCAGCGGTCGGAGTAGAGCTTGACGTTGGGGCCGATGTCTTTGACCGGCTGCTTGATTTTGTCTTCCTGGAAACGCGACTCGGCACGACCGTATTCGTAGCTGTAGTCCTGAAGCTTACATTCGCCAGCCTGATCACAGACCGGGCAGTCCAGCGGGTGATTGATGAGCAAATCTTCCATCACCTGTTTCTGGTTGGCGGTCGCCTTGGGGGTTGTCGTGAAGACTTCCATGCCATCGGCTGCAGGCGTCTGACAGGTGGGCATGAGCTTGGGAATGAACTCAGGCTTGTTGTCGTTACGCGGGTTTGGGGCTTTGATTTCAGCTAAGCAGATGCGACAGGAAGCGGCGATGGAGAGGCCGGGATGATAGCAATAACGCGGCAGTTCGATGCCGTTTTCGTCAGCGACCTGAATGATCATCTTCTTGCCATCAAATTCGCAAGGCTTGCCGTTAATGGTGATCGTGGGCATGTCTATCGTCTTTCCTGCTCTGACTCGTTAACTGTGCGGGGTGAGTCAGTGTGTTTACTAATGGATCAAAATCCGTGCGTTTTCGCGTCAGTTTACGGATTGGTTTTTTCGATGTTCCAAGCCGTCTGTTCACTGCCCAGGGCTTGAGGATTTTCCTGAAGGACCTGGCGGACAATCTTGCCGTTAAACAGATTGGCCACGGTGGCCTGATTGGTGATGTTGGCCAGTTCATTACCTGCAAGGCCCAGATACACCGCCAGGACGGCACCAGCCAGGGCAACCATCACGCGGTTACGCGTCGGGACCAGTTCATTCTGCGGGGTATCAGCCTGCTTGAAGTAACAGGCGTTGACAATACGCAGGTAATACACCGCGGAGATCGCACTGTTGATCACAGCGATGATCACCAGGCCGACGAAGCCTGCATTGACCGCGGCGCTGAACATGTAAATCTTGCCAGCAAATCCAACCATCGGGGGAAGACCAATCAAGGAGAGATTGGCAAGCAGCATCAAGGCTGCAAGGATCGGTTTACGAGATGAGAGTCCTGCCAGATCGTCCAGATCGGTGGCTTCATCACCATTGCGTTCCAGACAGGCAAGTACTGCAAAGGCAGCCATGTTACCCAGGGCATAGGCGATGAGATAGAACATCACACCCGCTGCACCGTTGGTGGAAGTCACCCCTGCGACACAGGAGGAAATCCCCAGCAGTCCGACGATCATATAGCCCGAGTGTGCAACGGAGCTGTAAGCGAGAATGCGTTTGACGTTGGTCTGCATCAAGCCCATGACGTTGCCGATGGTCATCGTCAAGGCTGCCATCACCCAAAGGACGGCCTGCACGGTGTTGGGCAGTGAGATATAGACCTGCAGTTCTTCCGGATTGTTCATGCGGAAGTTGGTCTTGCTCGTCAGTGTCAGCACCAGAATCAGCGAGACAAAACCCGCTGTCTTGGGGACGAATGCGAGAAACGCGGTGACCGGTGTGGGGGCACCTTCATAGACATCAGCTGTGTAAAAGTGCATCGGGAAGGCTGCGATCTTAAAGCCGATCCCGACGATGGAGAGCACGATGCCTAACGTGAACAGCGGGGTCACGCCGGTGACAGCAATGCACTCGCGGATTTGATCAAAGTTGGTCACGCCGGTTGCACCGTAGATCAACGCAAAGCCGTAGAGGAACATGGCAGCAGACAAAGCACCCAGGAAGAAATACTTGATGCCTGATTCGTTGGCTTTGATGCTGTCGCGACCGGTGGCCACCATCACATAGGTCGGCAAGCTGGTGAGTTCCAAGGCCAGGAACAACCAGACAAGATCGTTGGCTCCGCCGCAAAGCATCACGCCGGTGAGGCTGAAGAGGAAGAACGCGTAGAACTCGCCACGCATGACGTTTCCCGGGTCAAAATTTTCCGGATGTGATTCGGCATCGCGCGACATCTTGAGCTTGTCAGGCAGGCCCGAAGCAAAACTCAGAAGCAGAATGCCAACGACACAGACCGCCATCTTGGTGAATGTTGCCAAAGTCCAGGGATTGCCCGAATCAAGTGTCTGCCAAGCATTGTAGAAACCGGCGAAAACCAGTGTCAGCACGGCGACGGCAACGGTCAATTTACGAATCTCGGCAGAGCGATGCAGTCCGACCATCAGGCAGCAGCACGCTCCGATGAGCATGATGATTTCCGGGCGGATTTCCATGATTTTGATGTACAGTTCACTCATTGATGAACTCCTGGCAACTGGGCTGTGGCAATGTCGGTTGACGAAGATTCGTCAAGCACGGTCAGTTGCGCGGGACGGGTTTGTAAAGTGTTTTGAACGTGATGATGCATCGGGCTAAGCGGCTTGTCATGACCTTCGACACCCACGCGATCAACGATCGCCTGAGACGGTGCGTCAAGCGTCTTGAGCATGCAGTTGGGATAAACCCCCAACCACAGACATGCAACGGCAAGCGGGATCAAAACCGCAATTTCGCGACGGTTCAGATCTTTAACATGATGCGGATCATCATGACCTTCAGGAAGCTTAAGCGGACCCCAGACCACCTTGCCAACCATGTACAGAATGTAGATGGCACCGAAAATCAAGCCCGTTCCTGCGATGGCGGCATAGACAGGCCCCATCAGAACCGACTTGAAAGAACCAAGCAATGTCAGAAATTCGCCAACAAAACCGTTCAGACCCGGCAGGCCGACCGAAGCCATGGCAAAGAACACCATGAAGCTTGCCCAGATCGGCATGACCTTGGCCAAGCCGTTTAGCTGCGCCATTTCACGGGTGTGATACCGTTCGTAAACCATGCCGATGAGCAGGAACAAGGCACCTGTCGAAAGGCCGTGGTTGATCATGTACATCACCGAACCGCTGAGCCCCTGCACGTTGATGGCAAACATACCCAGCACGCAGAAACCAAGGTGGGAGACCGAAGAATAGGCGACGAGTTTTTTGATGTCTTTCTGACGCCAGCAGATCAACGCTGCATAGACAATGCCGATGATCGCAGCCACACCCATCATGGGGGCGACCGCCAACGCTGCCTTGGGGAGCATCGGGATGGCAATGCGAATCAGGGCGTAGGTACCGAGTTTCAAAAGCACACCTGCAAGGACCACCGAACCGGACGTCGGGGCTTCGGTGTGTGCCAGGGGCAACCACGTGTGCACCGGGAAGATCGGCACCTTGACGGCAAAGCCCGCGAGCATCGCAAGCATCACCCAGAGTTGCTGACTGTCGGACATGTTCTGATGAGCGGTGGACAAGGCAGCGAAGCTAAAGTCCCACATCCCCCCTGCTGCGACATTGCACCAAGCCATGTAAATGATACCAGCGAAGGTCAACATCGAGCCGGTGAAGGTGTAGAGGAAGAACACGCGAGCTGCTTTGAGGCGATCGGATGAACCGTAGATACCAATGAGGAAGTACATCGGGATGAGCGTGAACTCAAAGCAGATGTAAAAGAAAATCACATTGGTCGAAACAAACACACCAAGCATTGCTGCTTCGAGCAGTAGCAACCAGATGTAAAACTCACGAACGCGTTCGGTCACTGCTGAGAATGATCCGAGGACCACAATCGGCATCAGGAACGTGGTGAGCAGGATCAACCAGATGGAGATGCTGTCCACGCCGAAGCTGAAGGTCAGGCCCAGCGAGGAGAACCATTCGGTGTTGAACACCAAACCGTACTCCGCTGAGTTTGAAAAGTCATAGCCCACCAGCAAAAGCAGGGACATGAAAAAGTTGATGACCGTGATCCCAAGCGTAAACGTCTTGATCTTCTCAGAGTCGTTGCCTGCCAGCAGAGGCAGGAGCAACCCACTGAGCAGTGGGATCAGAACCAAAAACAAAAGCAGTGCGAAAGGAAGTTCCATTGGCGTCTATTTCCAGGCTTATGGGTGGTTAACCATGCCAGTATCAGTTCATCTTTCCATCAAACAATCAGAATCCCGAGGAGAGCATCCATGTGACCAACAGGAGAATGCACGCCAGCCCCAGCACCATACCAAGGCCGTAGCCCTGCAGGACACCAGTCTGTGAGTGTCGGACGGTGATCCCCAGCAAACGCGGGATAAAACCAACCAGGGCAACAATGCCGTTGATCACCAGGCGATCAAAGACAAAGAACAAATCACCCATGAGTTTGAGCGGTCGGACGATGGCTGTGTCGTACAGCTCGTCGATCCAGTATTTGTTTTCCAAAAGGTCGCACACGCCGGCATAGGTCTGTTTGGCTTTGTCCGCCAGCTCCCGACGCAGCAGGTGGAAGTAGGCTGCCAACGCGATGCCTGCCAGGGCGGCAATGATGCTGATGATCATCACGGCTTTGTGAATGTCCATGCCAAACAAGGAACCATGTCCGTGACCACCGGCATCGGCGTGCGTGTCAGCAGTGACATGCCCATCGTGTTCGCCGGCATGAGCTGCATGCTCAACAGCGGTGGCAACGTGCTCAACAACGGTCGTGTTGGCTGAGCTGGCATTGACCATGCTTTGCATCCAGTGATGACAGAGAAAACCGCCAGCGATCGCACCCACTGCCAGGAAACACAAAGGCAGGTTCATGCGGGCAAACGGCATCTCATGTGGTGCGTGATGATGGTGGTCATCATGACCATGCCCGTGATCGTCACCGTGACCATCGTCATCACCGTGGTGGTCATCACCCATCACATAATGTTCCGGGCCACAGAAGACGCGGAACCAGAGACGGAAGGTGTAATACGCGGTCATGAAAGCGGTGAGAATGCCCGACCATGCGAGCACCTGAATCCAGCCGTTGTGTTCACTGATACCCTTGGCCATCGCATCACCAAGAATCAGGTCCTTGGAGAAGAAGCCAGCCGTCAACGGGAAGCCGGCTAACGCCAGACAGCCGATGAACATCAGCCAGCAGGTCACCGGCATTTTCTTGCGAAGACCGCCCATGTTCCGCATGTCCAACTGGCCGGTCATGGCATGCATCACACTACCAGCGGTCAGGAACAACAAGGCTTTGAAAAACGCATGGGTAAACAGGTGAAACACACCGCCGACACTCGATGCCACGCCAACGCCCAGGAACATGTACCCAAGCTGCGAGACCGTCGAGTAAGCCCAGACACGTTTGATGTCGTATTGACACAATGCAATGGAGCCTGCAAAAAGAGCAGTCGTCGCACCCACCGTCGCAACGGCAGTCAAAGCATGTTCACTCAGCAGGAACACCGGCATCATGCGTGCGATCATGTACACACCCGCGGTGACCATCGTCGCTGCGTGAATCAGGGCAGACACCGGCGTCGGGCCTTCCATCGCGTCGGGCAGCCAGACATACAGTGGAATCTGTGCTGACTTGCCAAAGGCGCCAAGCATGAGCAGATAAGGAATGGCCTTCATGCCTGTCGTTGCAGACTCGGCATTGAGATGGGCGGTCTGGCTGAAGATTTCAGCATACTGGATTGAGCCGAATTCCTTGAACGTCAGGAAAATGCCCAACACAAAACCAAGGTCACCGATACGGTTGACGATGAAGGCTTTTTTGCCTGCTGCCACAGCAGAGGGTTTTTCGTAGTAGTAACCAATCAGCAGGTACGAACAAAGACCCACACCTTCCCAACCCAGGAACATGATCAGCAGGTTGTCACCCATCACCAGCGAGGTCATGGAGAAGATGAACAGGCCCACTGCAAAGAAGAATCGGGCATAGCCCTTGTCCCCTGCCATGTACCCGCCTGCATACCAGACCACCAGTGAACCAATGCCGGTGACGACAAAGAGCATGATGATGGTCAGGGTGTCAAAGTAGTAGCTGAAGTCGGCTTTGAAGCTTCCCGCATGAATCCACTCAAAGAAGTGAACTGTCACGGCACCGGACTCCGGGGTGACATGCTTGGCTGCCATGAGACTCAAACCGAAACTGGCAGCCACTGCCGCCAGGACGATCCACGATGCGTAATCCCTCAGTGACCGTTTCATGCAGCAGATGCCGCTTAGGATTGCGGCCAGCAGTGGTAACCAGGGAATAAATTTAGCGATTTCCATTAGCTTGCAAGCTCGTCCGTGTAGGGTTGTTGTTGATTGCGTTTACCGTGTGTTACTTTCGTCTTCCTGACGTTGGGCTATCCCTTGAGGCTCGACCACGCGTTGGCATCGAGTGTGCGTTTACGTCTGAAGAGTAACACCACCAGACCCAACGCCAGGGCAGCTTCGGCTGCAGCGATCGTCAGGACAAAGATCACAAAGGTCTGACCCGTCACATTGCCGTGATAGCGAGAAAATGCCACCAGTGACAGGCTCACGCCCTGGAACATCATTTCCGTGCACAGGAACATGATGATGAGGTTACGACGGGTGATAAATCCGATCAGGCCCATGCAAAAGAGGATGGCACCGATGATCAGGTAATGGGTTAACATCATGCTGTCCATGGCAATTATCCTTCTTCCTGTGTCAGGGCTTCGTCTTCGACACGTTTCTTGGCAATGACCACCGCACCAATGATCGCCATCAGCAGGATCACGCCCGCCAGTTCAAGACCCAATGGGTGACTCTTGAAAAGATCCAAACCGACCTTCTCGATGTTGTCGAGTTTGGTTTTGCTCGCAAGGTCAACAGGCATCACAGCGTCAGGATTCTTGGCTTTGATCTTGGCTTCAAGCTCGGTCACCGGGCGTTGCGTCAACTCATTGGTGATCACAAACGCATCGGACTCCGACTGAGCCTGGTAATTTTGTGGGAAGGTGCTGCCGTTTTCACTGTGCATCGCAAAGACACTCAGAAGTAGACTGAGCATCAGGAAGCCGACGGCAATGGCTGCTACCGGTTCGCGTGGCAGGCGGTCATACTCCGGTGTGTCCTCGTCATTGGTCGCATCACCGCTATCCGCAGCGAGCATGATCACAAACACATAGGTCACCAGAATCGCACCGCCGTAGATGATCACCATCGCAAAAGCCATGAATTCAGCTTCAAGCGTCAGGAACAACCCCGCCACGGCAAGAACGACCATCACGAACCACAACGCCGAATACACCGGCTTGGATTGCGTGATCACCCGTGCGGCTGAAGCGATGGCAATGGCGCCAAACAGGTAGTAATACCCCGCAGCGGCGTCCGGTAACCCTGTGACGCTTGGCAGGTATTGTGAAAGGAAGAGCCAGAGTCCGCCCAGAGAACACGCCCCAAGCAGGAATCCGAACCTCACGGGGGTGTAACCCCGACGTGGCATCATCATATAGAGAGCCACCGCCCCGACGACACTGGCAATATACAGCGCTGCTGTCATAGGTCTGCGCTTTATCCATAGACCAGCAGACTCACCCCATCCCGGTATGGAAGAGGCTGCGGGAAGTCCCATAAATTGTCCTGATCACTCTGACTCACAACGGCAAAAGAAGTCGCAAACAGAATAATCAACGTAAACCGCCATAGGATAGGTGGCAACGCTCACTTCTGCAACAAACACCCCCTCCAAAATCCCAGGGCTCGCTGTTGTGAACCCGTCCAGATTCAGGACGGACTCACAATCGTGACACACCGATCAACAGAATTCACATCACAATTCAATACACTTTCTGATAAAGACAAAAGTGTTTTATTTGCATGGACTTACTTTTTTAGGGTTTATAAAAATAATTTTTGCTTCTTTTTCGGTTTGAAATGCATACTTCATTTAAGAATGCCCTGTTATGAATCGATGAGTAACGCTATATGTCACTTGCGTCCGGGCAACGCAGCGAAGGCAGGACTCATTCATAACAGCAATCACACGAAAATCCGGGGTCAGAGGGTTGTTGTTCTGCTTAACGTCAAGAAAGTGGGAGAACCTCATGAAAATCCGTACCAAACTCATCATCCTGGTCATCATGCCGCTGACCGCTTTATTTGTGCAGGGAGGGATCGAATGGCTCAACAGCTTCAAACAGATGCAAAAAGCCGTTTTGCTCACACAAACCTCTCAAATCGCCACACATATCAGTAACCTCGTGCATGAATTGCAGATTGAACGCGGGCGGACAGCCGGTTATCTGGCCAGTCAAGGTAAGCAGTTTCAAAATGAGTTGAACAACCAGAAACTACGAACCGACGAAAAACTGGCAACCCTCGATCAGGCGCTAGAAGCGTATCCGTTGCAAAAAACGACCAAGCATGTTCAGGAACGTTTGCAATTGGCGGTCGAACATGTACATGGCATTGCCGCCGTGCGTAATCAGATTCAAACGCTGAACATCGATACCCCCAAAGCGCTGGCATTCTATACCAACCTCAATGAACAAATGCTTGCAGTCGTTGAATCGATGGAAGAACTCAGCACATCACCCATGATCACCACCCACTGGGCGGCCAACGTCTATCTCCAGAAAACCAAGGAAAAATCAGGCATCGAACGAGCTCTGTTGAGTAACGCTTTTACGATTGATGCCTTTACACCGGTGATCTACGAAAAATTCATTGGCAATCTTGCCCAGCAAAAAGCCTACATGAATGAGTTTAACACGCTCTGTACCGATCAGATGAAACAGATCTATCAAGTGGCCGCATCCGATCCTGCTTTTGACAAGGTTGACAACTATCGTGATCTTGCCATGAAAAAGGCAAAAGACGGTCAATTTGGTGTCAAGGCTGCAGACTGGTTTGACACCATTTCGATCAAAATCCAGAAGCTCAAAGAGGCCGAAGACAAGATCACTCAGATCATCGGTCAGGAAATTGATCAAAGTTACAATGCCGCATCCAAGCATCTGCTAATGATTAAATCACTATGTCTTGGATTTGGTATTTTGACCATGCTCATCGGGATCTGGTCTTACCGCTCGATCAATGGTCCGATCCAGGCCATGACCCATCAGATGCAGGATATTGCCCAAGGTCAAGGTGACCTGACCCAGCGCGTCAAGATCAGCCGTCGGGATGAATTGGGTGTCATGGCGGGGTATTTCAATCTGTTTGTCGAGAAGATTCAGAGTACAGTCAGACATGTGGCCGAATCAACGGCTGATGTTGCGGCCGCGGCAACTGAAATTGCTGCCACCAGTGAACAGATGGCTGTGAACCTTCAGCAGCAGAAAACCCAGAACGCGCAGGTTGCCAGCGCGGTTGAAGAACTCTCGGCAAGCGTGATGGAGATCGCTTCACGGACGACGCATTTGTCCGACCATGCCAATTCATCAGGTCAAACGGCCATGCAAGGCAATCAGGTCGTGGAGAATACCGTTGTTCATATCAAGCAGATTTCCGAAATTGTCAATCAGGCTTCTGCACAAATTCAGGAACTCGGAGAACGTTCCAAGTCCATCAGCGTGGTGATCAATGTCATCAACGATATCGCCGAGCAAACCAACCTGTTGGCCCTCAATGCCGCCATTGAAGCAGCTCGGGCCGGGCAACATGGACGTGGTTTTGCTGTTGTGGCCGACGAAGTCCGTAAACTGGCCGAACGTACAACTTCAGCAACTGATGAAGTCACGCAGTTAATCACCGCGATACAGAAACAGACCTTGACGACCATCGAACATATGGACAAGGGCACCGGACTGGTCAGCGACGGTGTCAGTGCGGCTCAATCCGCCGGCAAAGCATTAAACAACATCGTCAATGATACTCAGGAGGTCGACACACTCGTGGGAACCATTGCCGCGGCAACAGAGCAGCAGTCCTCTGCGACACAGGAAATTTCACGTTCGATCGAATCCATCAACGCGGCTTCCAATCAGTCCAATGAGGCGGCACATCAAGCTGCCGCTGCCGCTGAACAATTGTCCAAACGCGCCGAAACCTTGCAGAACATGGTCAATCAATTCAAAGTATAAAAACCGGGACTTCGCCTGGCATGAGATCGGAAGAG
>JBICHS010000188.1:0-5819 GCA_043101135.1 Phycisphaeraceae bacterium JB051 | reverse complement strand
TGTGTGTCCCGCAAGTCCGAGCCGGTTGCAATGCCCAATCGCTGTACATCACCCAGGCATTGGTCGAAGCGTGCAAAAACAGCATGGAACCGACACTGGTTCGCCCGTCAGAAACTGATGGCAGTGATCAACGTCTGGCAGCGATGGCATGCCCGATTCGCAATGATGAAGAAGCATTGGTTCTGATGTACCTGATGGTCAAGCAGCCCTTCGCCAACGAGGAATGGCTGACACTGGCGTCACTTGCTGCTGAACACTTCAAACAAGCAGAAGCCGCGTGGGTCAATCGCAAATTGGCTAAAGTTAACGCATTGGTCGAAATCGACCTTGAACGTGCACGCGACATTCAAATGCGCCTGGTCCCCAACGGCATCAAGGTGCCTGATCTGGAAGTGGCGATCGGCTTTAAACCCTGTCGCTGGGTTGCTGGTGATTATGTCGATGTGATCAATTTACCCAACGGTCATGTGCTGTTAGTCGTGGCCGACGTGTGTGGCAAGGGACTACCTGCATCACTGGTTTCGTCATCGCTGCATACGATGGTTCACGCCGTCACCGCCGCCGGTGCAGACCTGTTGAATATGACGTACCTGCTCAATCGACACCTTGTCGCGTACCTGCCTGCCAACCGTTTTGTGACAGCAATTCTCATCGACCTTGATCCCAAGACCGGGCAGATGCAATTCATCAATGCCGGCCATCCATCGCCACTGGTTTTAGATAATGTTGGCAATAAAAGACCGTTGGATATGGGAGATTATGAGCCGCTGGGTTTGCGGGATGTCGAATACAAACTCTCGGATGATATCCTTGCCAAGGGGCAAACACTGGCGATGTTCACTGACGGCTTAACCGAACTCAAAGACCAGTCCGGCAAGATGCTCACGTCCATCCGGCTCGGTGATCACCTTGCACAAATCGCCATGTCCAGTGAAGGCCAACCCCTGGAAGTTGCTGCCGATCACCTTAATCACATTCTCGATGCTTACACCGGCAACCGCCTGCAATCCGACGACCGCACATTCCTCTTTGCACGTCGGTGATTGAAACAGTTATTGATTTACACATCGTGAGTGCAGGTAATAGCTGCATCACTGCGTGATGCTGAAACTGTGCAGCAGTTTTGTTGATTCGTCGAATTGCAATGAATGATTGACTGAAGGCGAAGTTGATCAAATCAAAATCGGAACATCCTTAAGCGGATCATCATTCGCGTCCATGTCGGCTTTGAGTGCGTCAGCCATGTTTTCGATCACAGCTTGATACTCTGCACTGCCGTAGCGGTCCTGGGTTTCCCATGGGTCGCGTTGCAGGTCAAAGAACTGCACCTTGTCACAACCTGCAGACTGGGGGACGTCCTTGATCTCTTGATGGTAATAGCGAATGAGTTTGTAACGGTGGTCACGAATGCCGCGTTGCAGATCAAAGTATCGTGAAAACAGGTGCTTTCGCTCCGAGTCCGCACCTTCCATCACGGGGACAAGATCATTGCACGTTACGGTGTCAGGACAAGGCGTGTTGGTGAGGTGCATGATCGTCGGATATACGTCTGGCGTCTGCGTGAGTTCACAGCAGCGAAGTCCCTTGGGGATACCGGGGCCTGCCATGATCAGCGGGACGCGCAGTGAGTGTTCGTACATGTTCTGCTTACCCATCAAACCATGTTGACCCACCGCAAGGCCGTGATCGGCAGTGTAAATGATAATGGTGTTTTCGAGCATGCCCTTGTCTTTGAGGGCTTGAATGATGTCACCCATGCATTTGTTTTGATGCGTAATCATGGCATAGTAATCAGCGATGTGTTGTTTGACTTCATCTTCATCACGGGGGAAAGCCGCGAGCTCTTCATCACGGATACGGTTGTGCCCCTGGTCAAAGTCAGGCTCCTTGAAGTTGGCAGGAAGTGGAATCTCATCCTTGTTGTACATCGTATCGTACTCTTCAGGCGCATCACGTGGGTCATGCGGCGAGGTAAAACCGACATTCAGATAGAACGGCTCATCGCGGTCATAGCCCTTGATAAAGTCGATAGCCGTGTTGGCAAAGAGTTCAGAGGAATGAATACCGTGGCTGACGTTTTCATTGCTGCGGTCGTATTCGCCTGACGGGTCATACTCAAAGGTCGGGACATCGTAATGCGATCCCATGCCATAGAGAAAAATTTTGGAACCATCACAGAATGACCGGTTGAACGCCTTGCCGTCGTTGTGCCATTTCCCGGTCATGTAGGTGTAATACCCATTGTTGCGAAGGGCTTCCCCGAGTGTGACGCGGTTGGGATTGATGGTGTGGACATCAGGGAGCTTGCGATTCTGCAAGTTGTCACGCATGTCCTTTTGCAACGATGCCTGATGCGAGTTGCAGCCGGTGTGCAGGGCAGCACGCGTGGGAATACAGACAGCTGGAGAGTAAGCGCCGAAGTGCCAATTGCGGGTGAAAGTTACGCCGCTGCGGATCAGTTCATCCATGACAGGTGATTGAACCATCGGATCACCGTGGGCGGCAATGGCGTCGAATCGGTGATCATCTGCCATCAGAAGCAGAACGTTAGGGCGTTTGGTGGACATAATCGCTACTCCGTGAAAGTTGAGTTTATCCTACCTCACAGCATGATCGGGTCAATGGCGTGAAAGTGATAAAATATGTCTAAAACCGACTTGCGATTTTGAGATGGTTTGTAGATGGGGTTGGGTTACAGATCGCTCTTGATCACATGAATCGTTTTGTTGCGGCTGGATTGTTCTGACGGTTGAGCAATGATCTTAAAGCCAATTGTCGTCGCAATGAGACTGCTGAATTTCGGGTAACGAATCACGTATTGCCCAAGTGTGTCCGTCGTGGCTGGCAATTCGGAAATGGTTTGTTTGCGAAGCAGGCGACCATCCGCATACATCTCCACGACCACGTCCTTTGCAGCAACACAACCGAGATTGGCAACGGTCAATTGCAATTCATCAGAGTCGCGATCCCACGTCAACCAACTCGCATCAATTGCCGGGTCTGCTTTGGCAGCAGTCGGGCTGTTGGATTGGGAGAGCACCAACTCGATGGCAGATTGACCGGCTGGGAGTTTGATGGTGTGCAGTGATCCACGATGTACAGCTTCAAGCGTTGACATGGTGGCGATGGTGTCCGCCATGTCATCATCATTTGCATCAGGCCCCATGAGCAAGTGGTATTGACCTGCCGCCAAAGCCCACGGGCGAAGCGTGATCTCACGCGGCTGAGCATTGAAGTTAAACAACGTGACATGCAGGCCGGAATCTGAATAACGGTTGACACGGGCAATCACATCATTGCCCAGGTTTTCCCATGTGACAATGGGTTGGTAACCATTGCCGACTTTGGGCAGTTGGGATTCTTCAAAGAGGCCGTGACAAGTGACAAGGCCTAGTATCTTTAATTGCTGCGATGGTTCATTGAGGGCGGATTGTAGCGCCATCTCCAGCATGCTGCGATCACCTTCAGCGATGAATGAAGACAGCAGATTCAGCCGTGTTGGTTCATCGATTTTCTGTTTGGCTTGGGGCGCAAGCAATGTTGCTTTGGCTTTGCCCGGATTGGCGTCCGGGAGAATTGCAGGCATGTTACTGTCATAGGCAGTTGGTTTCTGGATGTACCATTGCCAGAGGTTCACGACGTTTTGATTGATGCTTGAGATTGCTTTGTTGTTACCGGTAAGAATCTCAAAACCATCACGCAGACGCGTTGGCTTGTCAGGATCAAACCGGATGGGCTCAAGTGTTTGCATGGCCTGCTGGGTTTTGATCTGCAATTCTCGCAGTGATTGAGCCCACGAAGGAATCTTGCCTTGGTAGGGCGAGAAGGTTTGATGCGTGTTGGTATTGGTTTCGTGTTGCCAGTTTTGTGGTTGGGCAAAACGTTCAGCAATGATGGAAGGGGGGACGAGTTTGCCAACGGTTAACGCTTTGATCTGGGTAATGTCCAGAGGGTGGTCGAAAATCCACAGCTCATCGATCCCGTTATTGGTTGCCAATTTGAGCGTGGCAGGTTGACGGTCATCCTGATAGCGGAAGCTCCCCCATTGGTGTGAGGCAAGCTTGCCGTTGACATAAAAACGGACACCTTTGTTTTGGTCCCACACGATGGCCATGTGCATCCATTCGTCTTTAGGCAGATGACTGATGTTCGCTTCACGACCGAGTGCTTTACCTGAGGGCAGTACGATCCAGGGACGCAGAAAGCGATCGGACAGATCGATGAGCATAAGCGGTTGGCCATCCGAACTGAGCATTTGCATTGGGGCTTGGTTGGTTTGGTCGACCTGCATGAAAAAGCAGATCGTGCCACGCTTGGGATTGATATTGCCTTGAAGATTGATCGCCAGTTCGGGAGCGACGCAGCCGTTTCCCAATGCACCGCTGGAGATTTGGGCTTCGTGTTTGCCTAATGGTGTTTGTCCTTTCCAGTAGCCTGCCAGCGAAGCATTGTCGAAGGACATGTAAAGCATCGTGCCTGCGGTTTCAAACTCGCGAATCTGGTAACCGGCCTGCGTTGGCAAAGTGATGATGGTCGAAAGACTCAAGAGTAAAAGCATCATCCAGTTCAAACGTCGCATAGGCTTTGATCTCCTGTGAGATAAGGCAAAAGGCCAGTGGCTATCATTTCAGATTCAAGGTAATGAACCACAAGCACACAGCGTAAACCGATTCAGTTACAAGTTGCTCATATGTCATTGCATGCGTTGATGATTCAGGTGATTCTACTACATCACGCCTGCCAACGGCACGCAGCGAACCATCAAATCGGATAACTCATATTTTTCATCCAATCGGATCGGCAGGACCATCCCGTGACCGTGATTCGATGCAAGGATCAACATGCTATCCGTCTTGGTCTCGTAACCCATTTCAGCATTTTGATGACCGCAGACAAACACCTTGCTGTCCCATGCAAATTGCAGGCGACTGGTTACATCGTTGGTTTGATTGCGACCCCAGACCAGCGCGTAAACATCTGAGTTGTCAGCCAGGTCGTCCTGTTTGATTTTGCGGTGAATGACCTTGGGATCAAAATCAAGCATGCGGTTGGGAGCAGGCAGGCTGTGAGAACACATAATGCCGTTGGGGCACTTAACCGCCAGAAGCATGCTGGCGATGAAGCTTTTGATCGCTTGATGAACCTCTTCACTGCGTTCGCCGAAGATGTAGTCCACACCATCATTAAATGCCTGGACGTGGGTGATGCCTTTTTTGAAGGTGCCTGACCCGATGAACTGAGACAATTCGTGGTTGCCGAGCATGATGTGGACCTGGTTGGGATAGGCCGCCTTGAGGGCCGCTGCCTTGAGCAGGAGCCGCACGGAAAAGTCCATGTCATTGACCATATGCTCGCCGTGAATCAGTTCGTGAAGGACCACATGTTGATCCGGGTTTTTATGTAGCTTGGCCAGCTTGCAGATCATCGCAAAGAAGTAGGTGTGATCATGCAGGTCTCCGGTCAGCAGGGCATTGCCCCGGGGGGGAAGGTGTGCTGTGGCCCCCTTGCGGTGGATGTTATCCCAATTGGCCTGTGTGGCTTGTTTGAGGGTTTGAATGGCCAACTCAGGGTTTTGAAAATCCTGAGCAAAGAGGTCATCGAGATTGGGTTTGTCAGAAGTGTTGGACATAAAAAGTCATTATAGTCAGGATGTAGCGATTATGTGTGATTGTAGGTTGGGTCGCAACTGTTTTTCCAATCGACAGATACAAAATCAACGCATGATTTATGCGTTGAGATGGGAGCGAAGGCAAATTTTTTGCGATCATTTTGCCGATTCAGTCTAAAATGATGCAATGAGCTGTCGTTTCCCGCGTTAA
>JBICHS010000187.1:0-9012 GCA_043101135.1 Phycisphaeraceae bacterium JB051 | reverse complement strand
TGGGGTTAAAACCCCAGGGCATTAATGTGCATGCGAGATGTTGAAGCACGTTATGAGAGCCTGTCACGATAATCTTCGTACCCGAAGCTGCGGATGACTTCGATGCTGTCGGATGCAGGTTCATACGTGGCGATGCTTGGGTGATGCACGCCGTTGAACATGGTTGTTTTGACCATGGAGTAATGGATCATATCAGTGAAAGCCAGACGATCCCCGACCTTCAGGGGTTGGTCGAAGCTGTATTCACCGATGACGTCACCTGCCAGACAGGTCATGCCGCCGAGTTTGTAGGTATGCGGTTTTTCGCCCGGTTCACCTGAGCCGATGATCATGGGGCGGTATGGCATTTCAAGCACGTCGGGCATGTGAGCGGAAGCGGAGGTGTCGAGGATGGCAATGTCCATGGTGTTATGCACGATGTCCTGAACTTCAGCGACGAGTATGCCGGTATTCAGCGCGACCGCTTCACCGGGCTCGAGGTAGACTTCCAGGTCGTACTTGGCTTTGATACTTTTAACCAGTTCGATGAGTTGATCCACGCCATAGTCATCACGGGTGATGTGATGACCGCCCCCGAGATTAAGCCACTTCATTTGAGGCAGGTACTTGCCAAACTTTTCTTCGGTGACTTTCCAGGTGCGCTGCAACGCATCGACATTTTTCTCACAGAGCGTATGACAGTGAAGCCCTTCAATGCCGGTCAGATCCTGGCCTTCGAATTCTTCAAGACGGACACCTAACCGCGAACCGGGGCTGCACGGATCGTAAATTGCCGTTTCAACTTCCGAGTGTTCAGGGTTGATGCGAATACCACAGCTCACTTTTTTCTCAGCAGCGAGGATTGTGTCTTTGTGACGGTTCCAGTGGCTAAATGAGTTAAACGACATGTGGTCGGAGTACTTGATGTAGGTATCAAGCTGGTCAGCTTTGTACGCAGGCGCGAAGCTGTGCATCTCCTTGGAGAAATGCTCGTGGCCGAGTTGCGCTTCATAGGGTGACGAAGCACAGACGCCTGAGAGATAGCATTTGACGATGTGAAACGTCGACCACATCGCAAAGCCTTTGAGCGCGAGGAGCACCTTGGCGTCGGACTCATCCTGCACGCGTTTGAGTATGCCAAGGTTTTTACGGAGCAAACCCAGATCACAGACAAAGCACGGGGAAGGCAGGCGGTTTAAGTCAATGTCATTAACAGTGGACATGGTGATTTCTCGCAATTTCGACTGTTGATGTAAACGCAATCAGAACCTGCACCAGATTCACATCTGGTGCTCAACTACCGAACACAACAAAGGCTTCCGTGGGTTGAATCACATCTCCTGGATGTGCCATGGCAGACCGTGGATGTTGAGTTTTTCCATGAACGGGGTTGGGTCGTTCTGTTCCATGTTCCAAACGCCTGGCTTTTTCCATTGGCCGGTCATGAGCATCATGGCACCGATCATGGCGGGCACGCCGGTGGTGTAGCTCACTGCTTGAGCGCCGACTTCCTTGTTGCATTCGGCATGGTCACAGACGTTGTAGATGAAGACCTTCCTGGGCTTGCCGTCCTTGACACCTTCGATGAGTGTGCCGATGGAGGTCTTACCGGTGTAGCCCTTGGCAAGGCTTGCCGGATCGGGGAGCAGACGTTTGAGGAACTCGATGGGAACCACGGGCGTGCCGTTGTAGTCCACGGGTTCGATGCCGGTGATGCCGATGTTCTGCATGACGCGCAGGTGGGTCAGATATTCCTGGCCGAAGGTCATCCAGAAGCGGATGCGCTTAAGGCCCTTGATGTTCTGGACCAGCGATTCTTCTTCCTCGTGATAAAGCAGGAAGCTCTTGCGGATGCCGACTTCAGGATAATCAAAGTCCCACGTCTGGCTCATCGGTTCGATTTCGACCCACTCGCCGTTCTCCCAGTACTTGCCCTTCTGGGTGATTTCGCGGATGTTGATTTCCGGGTTGAAGTTGGTGGCAAAGGGATGACCGTGGTCACCGGCATTGCAGTCGAGAATGTCGATGTAATGAATTTCGTCAAAGAGCTCTTTCTGAGCGTAGGCACAGAACACGTTGGTCACGCCCGGGTCAAAGCCACTACCCAGTAGTGCACACAGACCGGCATCCTTGAACTTGTCCTGATACGCCCACTGCCACTTGTATTCGAACTTGGCTTCGTCCTTGGGCTCGTAGTTGGCGGTGTCCAGGTAGTCCACACCGGCTTCAAGACAGGCGTCCATAATCGGCAGGTCCTGATACGGCAGCGCAACGTTGAGCACCAGGTCAGGCTTGACCTTCTTGATCAGCGCGACCATCTCAGCCACGTTGTCCGCATCCACAGCAGCGGTGTCGATCGTGCGACCGGTCTTTTCCTTGATCGAAGCTGCAATCTCATCACACTTGGAGACGGTGCGGCTTGCCAGCGTGATTTGCTCGAACACTTCGGGGACCTGTGCACACTTGTGTGCCACCACGCGACCGACGCCACCGGCGCCAACAATCAGGACATTGCCCATTTACGATCTCCTTGCCTAAGCTTGCCTATTAAAACCAAGCCTCTATTTTCATGATTTAGCTGCCAGCGACAACCCGACTTAGGTTCGCTGGCGATGTGTTTTGACAAAGCGCGGAATCATAGCGGATTTCGCCTTGCCGCGATACCTTCTTGATTCAACAGAATAAAATTAAATCTTGTTAATTTTCGGCGCAAAATGAACCAAGTCTGCGCCATTTTGTGATTGTACGCGAACCAATCCCCCGGTAGCTTGGCAACCTGAACTTTTGACCACAAGGATCGCACACATGTTTGACCGCAAAGCACAATGGATCTGGGATGCCAGTGACCGCAAAGCCTACCATCACTATCTCCAGGCCAAGGAATCGTTCAACGTCCCCCAGGCCCAACTCACGGGCTCGATGACTTTGCAGATCACAGCCAGCAGCTATTACATGCTCACCCTCAACGGCAAGGTCATCGGTCACGGTCCAGCCAAAAGCGCGCATGGCAAACGGTCCGTGGATACCTATGATCTGAGCCCGTTCGCCCGACCCGGTGACAATGAACTGATCATCACGGCCTTGTCAGTTGGTGCAGGAACCATGACCGCTGCCTGTGAAGATGCGGGTCTGATTTTTCAGATCAATGTCGGCAAACGTGTCATTGTCAGCAACGCCCAAACGCAGGTCCGGACCGATCCCACCCGCAATCGCCCGACCTCGCGTCGTTGGATCATGCCCTGCGTGGAAGATGTCGATGCTGCAGGCTTGGCCAAACGCAGCGGCTGGAAAAACGCAACCGTGGTCGATGGCTCTGATGTCCAGTTGTATGAACGCCGTGTACCACTGCCGTCGCGTGAGGTGCTACCGATCAAACGCGTGGTGAGTTGTGATGCGGTGAAACTGCCCAACGTCAATGTCACGTTTATCGTCAAGCCCTACCTGGTGGATGACACACAACGCTATCGCTGCAACACCTATCACACGCACGCTTACCTGGTCAGCGAGATTCACTCGCCAATCGAGCAAACTTTTGAACTCACACCTGCGTTGGGCAACTTCTCATGGTGGGTCAACGGCAAGCACGTGGTCGATTCCAACGGCTGGAGCACCTCGGCGTATGGCGACAAACCCATCCGTGTCAAACTATCCAAAGGCAAGAACCTGCTGGTGGGAATCAGCAAGCATTCACACCATGAAGACGCCTGTATCTGTGGCCATGCTGACAAACCCTTGACCTTCAAAAACCCCTTTGGCAAAGGTATGTTCGCGTTGGTGCTTGATGATCAGGACGCCAAACCCATCACAGGTAAGAAGCAGCTGACCACCGATTGGGCCGCCATGCCTGGACTGGTTAAAGGCGTCAAGCCTCAACACAGTTTCACCGACGGCGCCCCGCAGCCTGACGCTGAAGGCGCCCAAGTGATCATGCCCTTGGAAGCTGACATCAACACAGCAACGATGGACACGCTGACACTGCCTGCTGCCAAAAATGGGACCGCTTCACGAACGATAGTTGACCTGGGTGTCCTGCATAACGGCTACCTTTGTTTTGACTGCGAATCGCAAACCGATGGGCGTCTGATTTTGAGCATGTTCGAAGCCATCAAGGAAGACCCGCAAGTCGTGATTCACTGGCCGGGGATTAGTAATGCTCTGAGCTACCGCACTGCCAAAGGTCGTCAGAACTTCGAGAGTTTCTTTGCCTACGGCGTACGTTACATTGCCATCTATCACACGGGGCGTAAACCGGTCACGCTCAAGAATCTGCGTGTGTTGACCGCCAATTGCAACATGGTTGCCAAAGGTTCCCTGCAGACGGATAACCCCATTATCAATGCGATTTACAAGCAAGGTGTTCAATCTCAGCTTTCGGGGATGGATGATACATACACCGACTGCCCGACGTTTGAGCAGGTCAACTGGAACTATGACAACCGCACGACGGCGTTGGCTAACTATGTCACTTTCTCCAGCGATGCCATCACGCAAAACAGTATCCGTCTATTCTCTGAAGACCCGCATTTCCAGGGCATGGTGCGCAGTCAATATCCCAGCGAGTGGGAGAACTTCATCCCGCTGTGGTCGTTTCACTGGATCATGTGGGTGCGCGATTACTGGTGGCATAGCGGCGATGCAGCCTTTGCCAGACAAATGATGCCCTGCATTACGCGCGGCCTCAAACATGCCTTGAGTCTGCGCGATGAACGGGGCTTGTTGTCCATGCCGGGCGTGTGGCATTTCGTGGACTGGGCGCAGGGGCGTGATGATGATCATGCTGTCAACGCAGCCGAACAAGGCGGTTTACTTGGCGCTTTGGAAGCTGCTATCCAACTCGGTCAAGCGTTGGGCAAAACCTTCGGCAAGCAGACCCAGCAGTGGCAAAAGCAATACAACCAACTCAAAGCAGCGGTCAACGAGCATCTCTGGTGCAAAGATCGCAATGCCTATGTCGACAGTCTTCATGAAGATGGCAGCCAGTCACCTGTCAGCAGCATGGTCTCCAACGCCCTGTTGTGTCTGCATGGTGCAGCTGATCAAAAACGCAGTCGGATGCTGGCTCAACGGATGGCTCAGGGCGTTGAGGGTGGATTGCTGGATTACGGCTCACCGCTGGGGGTGTTCTATATGCTTGAGCTGTATGACCAATTGGAAATGATCAAGCCACTGTTTGCGATCATCGCGGAAAACTGGGGTGAAATGACACTGCAGGGTGATAGCTGTGGCTGGGAACATTTCAAGAAAGGTCGCCCCGCGGACGCCTATTGGCCGACCCGCAGCCGCTGTCATCCCTGCTCAGCCGTGGTCGTGAAATACATTATCCGATGGGTGTTGGGTGTCCGCCAGACATCCGCAGGTTGGAAGCAATACACGGTCAAACCCGTCGACACAGGCTTGCCGATTCAGCGCGTTTGGGGCTCAATACCGACACCGGGCGGGCTGATTCGTGTGAGTTGGGGAGAAAATGGGAAGAAAATGTCGCTGGTGAACGTCATTTCACCCCAAATGTAGTAAAACCACCTATACGGTATATGCCAAAATGGCGTGCCACAACATCTGGTATGCGAACCACGATCAAGCCCAAAGTATAGATTTCGCAGTACCCCTATCATCTACCCTAATTTAAAAAACACCTAGAAATCGTATTTGCACAACTGTTAATCAAAAGTGGGAAAATGCCGGAATATCACTTTGGTTTACTTTTTTTCGTTGACACAATACATACATGGTCCAATAATACATATAGTCTTTCAGTGATCCTGCGAATGAATCAGCTCACTTGGGGTTAACCGGGGAAATTTGTTTGGGTTGTCGAGTCTGTTTCGCTCATGTACACACGGAGGTGTACATAACGCATCGGATCGAGATACAGGGAGGTATCTGATTATGAGCTCGCTAGAGGCCCAAACGCTCAGGCATTTCATTGAATCGCAGGATCAAGCAAGCCGCTACATTCTGTTATTGCATTACTTTGATGAATTGACGGTTAAAGAAATCAGCATCGTGCTTGATCTCTCTGAATCCTATGTCAGCAAGCGTCTGGGGCAACTCCAGCAACAGGCTCAGCAGCAGATTCTGCTTTGTCGCTCTGCTTCCAAGACCAAAGCCTCAACCGCCAGCCTTTCGGCCATCGCCTGATCATTCTGACGAACCGTTTTGAGTAGCCGCCACGAATCCAGGCTGTGTTACGTTCTGAAACATTGCTTTCGCCATGCTCTAAACCTGCGCTCTGCAGTCTGACTCAAACCCAAAACATTGCGTGACATCTGCCATGACGCAGCGGATTGCTTTGTCACGCTTGATCCTTGACTTCGAGCAGTTCAAACAATCAATTTCCACATTTCGTCACTCCTGGGAAGGCCCGAGTCCAGTGATATGTGCAAGCGTCAACAGTATGCCACTGGATTCCCGCCTGCGCGGGAATGACATAATGTAAGACACATGGCGCTTACTTGCTCATCTTGGCGGTGATGTTGTCAAAATCATCATCAGCAAGCTTGAAGAAAGTCGAGCCGATCTGGCCGGTTTTGTCATCACCAAGTTGAATGCTGATGGTCTTGTCATCGGTTGTGGTGATGGTGACGCTGATCGGGCGAGCGATCTTGCTCGAGTCAATGTACTTCTCAACACGCAGCCCTGCTAACGTGTCAAAGAGCATGCCCACTTTTTCGTCGTCCAGTTCGACACCAGTTGCAGTGAACTTGCCATCGGCATGATCGATCGTGACATTCTGATCGTTGGTGTTGATCTGCACTTTCTTGATCGCATCACGTGTCAGGTCAACAATCGTGCGCGGGCGCAACTCGGCGGTAAATTTGTCCACCAGTTCCTGGCTGACCATGAAATTAAGCTCCGGCTCAACAAGCTGGGCAACCCTTGATGTTGGGTCGACCTTGAGCGTGAGCTTCTGATCATCATTGCCATAGCTCACCGTGTAGACATCATCGCCCAACGGGCCGTTGACCTGCCAGCTTTCGGCTTTGAGCGGTGCCAATGCATCAAGCATATCCGTCAAAGCAAAGCTCTCGTGCTTGTCATAACCTTCAAGCTTCCAACTGGCGTTGTCGCGCGTAAACTGCAGCATGGTCTGACTGGCGTCAGGCAGAATCACATCGACCGACTTGAGGTCCGCAGGCTTCCAATCCTTGATGATGCGGTTACGCAGCAAGGCGACCTGCGTCCCCATCACCTGCTGAAGCTCGGCCTTGGGGACGTTGTAGCCAACTGTCTCGTTGTTGCGGATCACGGTGACAAAATCATCACCGCCAGCGTGGATCGAAAGCACGTCATCACTGGCATGACCCGTTGCACCCAAGGTCACCGACATCAACGGCGGGCGGATGAACTTGGGATTGACGATATAGCCCGTTGCACGAGCGTCCGTGAGTGAATTCACCAATTTCTCAGCTAACGCCGCATCCAACCCGTATCCGGGCTTGGGATCACCGTAGCCCCAACCTGCTGCCCCCTTGTTGATTTGGAGCACCGTGTCACTGCCTTGAGCAATGAGCAACTTGGTGATATCGCTGGTGACAATCGGCGTCAGACTTGGATCACGCAGGCTATCTGCATCCTTGACAAATTTTTCATAGTCTGACTTGTTGAGCTGGAAGACCACCTTGCCAACCCCCTGCCCGTCGGCATAGGTCGCAAAGTAACGCTCCTTCTTCAAGTCCACCGGGTCACCGATAGCAATGGTCTTGTAGCGAGGCTGGGGTGTCGCCACATCCTGCGCATCTTTCTCATCAGTCTTCTTGACCTCAGCAGCAGGCAGTTGCAACGTCATCAACACCTTGGGTTGATCCAAGCCATAAACCGACAGGTCCGCGGGCTCATCTGCAACAAACTCCGCAACGAAGATGGTGTTGATCGCGCCAAGCAGTTTGGTGACTTCTTCACGTGAGACCCGGCCGGTGTGATCGCCTGCAAAGGCCCACATGCCGTTGGATTTTACGATGTCAATCCTGCCATGCTCATCGACTTTGGTGACCTGATTGATCTGACCTTCAGTCGGTGCTTTGAAGCTCTTGGAACGCCAGTCATTAATGTCTTCATCGAGAATGGTTTTGTGCAGATCGTCGTTGACGACATAACGCGTCGGATCATCATTGAGCATCAGATACCCACGCCCACCGACACCGCGCCGACCGAGTTTGAAGGTTTGCTCGGGCGTTTGATCATCAAACTTGACGTTGACCACAGCCAAAGGCTCATCGAGTTTAACGTCTTGAAGTGACGGGGCGCCCCGTTTGCCTGGTGTGAGTTTTTCAGTGTAGGTCAGCGCCAAAGCACGTGTTGCAGGCTGGTTGGCTGACCAGCTATTGAGCTTGAAGGACACGGGCGAAGTCTGCTGCCAATCGGTTCCCTGTTTTTCAATGGTGACCGTCTTGCCATCTCTGGTAATGCTCAGAGACTTGATCTTGTCCTTGTCAAAATCATCTGCATTGAGCAGTGGCTGTTTGGTCTGATCCACCTGGGCCTGATCGTAATCCGTCTGAGGCTGATCCTTTTCCCAAAGGAAAAAGCCACCAACTATTGCCAGCAAAACAAGGAGAAACAGGGTTGTCTTGAAGTTCATCGTTTATGTTCCTGATCGTTTATCCGTGTGTAAACAATCGCAAGTTTGCTTATCCATCAGCGTCACGCAGTGACGCAGCTATCGACTAAGACACGTTACGAAGCGCGGCGTTTGAGGCCGACGACAATACCAATGATGAAGATCGCCAAAGGCACACCAGCGAGCACCAACCAACGCATGCCGGTCATCTGTGCAGGCGTGATATTGCCAATGCGACGAATATCCTGACTGCGAGCGCTGGCAGCAATCATCTCATCCATGTTCGACAGCCAGAAAATCGAGTTAACGAACAACTCAGCATTACCGGGGAACATCGCGCCGACCATCGGTGCGGTGTTGGGGCCAAGCAAGCCGTAGTTGACAATTTGATCGGTCGACCAGACGGGGTCTGCAAAGACAGCGATGCGTTCGTCGCCCTTACTCACTGCAACCGCAACGGTGAACTGATCCGCAGC
>JBICHS010000186.1:0-8998 GCA_043101135.1 Phycisphaeraceae bacterium JB051 | reverse complement strand
TGATTTGTTGCGTTTGAGACCCGGCCAAGATGGCCGGGCTATGTCAATATAGCCGAGCCATCTTGGCTCGGTTGCCTTGGAACGATACCCTTCAAACCAGTTGCAACGAACCACCAGTCGCGTCTGGCAACCGCAGCGGCTGGTTAGCGATCATCGGGCAACAATGGTTCGATCTTTATGCGTACTGGGCCAGATAAGCGATAGACAGATTTTACCGTTTGATGATAACCATTTTTGCTTTGGGATTCGTGTAACAATTCTATTTGATTCTCTGCTAGCTTGGAAACGTCAATAACGACCACAGGTTTCATATTCAGTGAAGATGACTTGAACGTAATTTCGCTAGTAAAAAGTGACTCACAACCCGGCAGAAGCATCATCAATATACACAATGTAAAAAAATTGGTCTGAAGTATCTTCATATCGCTAACTCTATGTTATGTTGCGAGAAGACGAGAGAACTTCCCCCCGATGATTGGTTGTATTCTCGGAGACAGTTTTTTGTGTGTCAAGATATTGCGGTGTGTTACTGCATTTGTCTTTTCAATAGCCGCATGCATACTTGCGTGCGCGTCGGGGATACGCATTCACTTATCTCTGCGTCTATGTGGTGAAAAACGCCTTGAATTCAAGGCTCAATCGTCAATGTGTCACCACTGAGATATTGCATATCAGGTGTGACGGTGAGGGTCGTGCCCTTGAGTTTACTTTGTGTGCCGACGATGTCGGTGATGCTCAGATTCTTGCCGGTGATGTTGACATCGACCGACTGATCCACGGTCCAAAGTAAAACACAGCGCAGTTTGCCGTCCGCGTTTTTGATGTCCACGCGATGGATGCCGTTGTCCAGACGCTTCACGGGGCTGAAGGTCGCATCCACGGTTTGGCGGACATACGTTGCCAGTGCGGCGACGGCCGGTTTGGGTGCGTAGTTGTATGACTCAGCACGGAAGATACCAAAGTGATGCTGCGAATAATCCAGGCTGTCAGGACGCGTGGGTGGCAAAGGTAATTCGTCTTCATCACGAAGCGAATACCAATAGACCTGATCGACCTGTGGCACACTATGGAGCATCGCCAGGGTGCGCACTATGTATTGAGCCTGTTGCTTGTCATTCACCCCCCAACTCAATCGGAAAGTCGGGTAACCAATCTCGGTAATCTGAATCCGATCCGGGCCGCCGAACTGTTTGGATTGTGAGAGCAGGTTCAACATGGTTTGATCCACCGGCTCAGTCCCCTGCCGATGAGCGATCTCCGGCGGGAAGGGTTGACGGTAAGGATGCACGGAGATGGAATCGACATACTTGCCTGCCCCGGCTTCCAGCATGGCTTTGATCTCATCACCAAACCGGTAAGGATTTTCGCCGCCCAGTCCAACGAATTCACGATTGGGAATCGCCTCACGAAGTTTGGGCATAATCGCTTTGAGCAGTGTGGTGTAATTCTCGGGAGTGGGCTTAAAACCTTTGCCCATCCCCGTACCGTTGGTCCATTCGTTCCAGATTTCAAACTTGGTGTAGACACCGTCCATGCGTGAAGCGATGTACTTGCAGTATTCGACGAACATGTCGATTTCCTGCGGGGTTTGCGGGACACCGTTGCCATAGTGTCTCGCTTTGCCGTTGAAAATGGTCATGCCTTTGAGTGTTTTTTGATGAGCCAGATCGTAAAACGCTTCGCGGTAATGATTGGCTTTCATGACACCTTTGGTGCGTTCGACATGATGCCAGGGTGCGCCATTTCGCAGGTATCCAACGCCGACGAGCGGATAGAGTTCAAAGCCATCTGGGTTAAAGTAGTGACGTCCCAGATGCGAACAAAGTCCGATGCGTGCATGGGCTTTGGCGATGGGCTGCTGGATGGCAAAGCTCAGTTCGCGGGTATCGACGCGTTGCTCGTTCTCGGTGAGCTTGATGATCAAACGGTAGAAACCAGCCTCTTTGGACTTGTATTGAAATTTAACGTGGTTGCGGCTTTGCCCTTTCTCAATGACATGGTCGTGGTAGTCGAGCAATTGCCATTGGATCAAACCGTTGGGGCGTGGCGTATCAAACGTTGCGCGAACCATCTGCCCCGGCAAATAAACATGCCCCAGAGGCGCTTGATCCAGATAGACATGCAACTGCTGAACAGTCGGAACAAGCGGGCGACTGACTTTTTCAAAGCCGCGCATGGAGACCGAAAAATCACGTGCAAAACCGCGATTGCCATCATGGATCACCATGCCAACCCATTGCACCGGGAAGCTTGGCTGGATCGAACCCTTGTCTTCAAACTGGCGAAATGTGTTAAGCGTGGTGCCCAGGTATTCCCAAGTGTCCTGCTTTTGACAATGGATGGGGATCTGAAAAAAACGTCCATCCTCATCGACAAACTTCATTGAAACATAGGTAAACGGGTCGGCCTTGATCCACATGCCGATACCTTGCGACAAGTCGGTGAGTTGCGGGCGGGCATTGGGCGTAACGTGGATGAGAACCTGTTGCATGCCGCCGGTGCCGGGGAAGTGGACTGCAAGGTTCAATGCCTTTTGCTGTTGGACAGTTGTGACGCTGCGTGTGACTTTGACCTCATCACCAACGGCCTGATCTGTCAGCACATCAGCGAGCGTTTGGAAGTCAGCAAAGAGTGTTTCCCGGGGTGTAAAGAGCACCGATTGATCATCCCAATACGGCTGTGGGCATTGCACACGCTTGGCTTGTACATGTGTTGAAAAAGCAAGCACGGCAAGGATAACAATGCTGGCTGCAAACCTGAATCGCATCAAAAACTCCTGTAAAACAAGGCAATTTTTTAAAAATTCAAATCAATCACAATCGGATCATTGCTGGTAAGACAAGACCACCGAAGAAGGTTGACCGGACTGTTTGTTGGCTACGTGCCCATCCAGAAACAGAACATTGCGTGCACTTAAATGCCGAAAAGATGTTTGCCCTGTCGTTGCACAGTTGGACGCCCATGTTGACGTTTCTTCAAAGTCTGCCTGATGGGTGTATTGGTAAGTCGTCCATCCCGATGCGTCATGAAACCAATCCACCGCGACGGTGACATGCATCGGCAAGATGCTGTTGATCCATTTGGTCGAACCGATGATCTCAGAACGGACGGCATAAATGCGTGGCGTGGCGTTACTGCCGTTGAGAGATGCCAATTGCTTCATGGGTGTGAAGGAAGCTTCAAGCGGCCCCTGATCACCGCCCATTTTGGAGTAGGTGTTCATCGTATAGGACCATGTCTGATGGGTTAAGACATTAAGCGAAGGGCAACCGAAAACACCATCATTGCCCACGGCATGACGCTCGTCCCAGGTCATGTCCGCCCAGACATATTTCTTGCCCAGATAGGAAGCGAGCGTGAAATACCAGTAGTTGTATTGCGAAGGTTTGTCAGCAGAAGTGATGCCGATGCCTGCAGCGGTGGTCCAGCCAAAGTCGTTTTCATAGGTCAGATTCGCAACACCGATTTGCCGCAGGTTTGTTGCGCATTGCGTTGTCTGAGCTGCCTTGCGTGCTGCCCCGAGTGCGGGAAGCAGGATGGCAATCAGTAGCGAGATAATGCTGATAACCACAAGCAGTTCGATGAGCGTGAAAGCGCCTGTTTGTTTTCGTGTGATTCTCATGCCGATTCCTTCTTGCTTAACTTGCCTGCACAGGTCGTGTGGACTCACCTTCAAAGAGACTGATCTGATGTTGTCGGATCAGGTGCGGCCCCTCCCAATCTCCGCCGCGTTCGATCCAGTCCATACACGCATCCAGATAAATCCCGGCATCGTTGGCGAAGGTGTGCGTCAGTGACGGGACCATGTGCGTTGCCAATTCCGCCCAGGTGTTGCAGCAACAGACCGAGACATCCTTGCCGACCACCAGACCGGCTTCGTGTATCGCGCGCATGGCTGCAACGGCTGCGGGGAAAATGGTGCATAGAATGGCGGTGGTGTCCCCCAAACCATCGGCCAATCGTTCTTTGATCACCTCATAGGCTTGAGGCATCGGGGAGTTGCCCGGCTCAACCGGACGATCAAGCAATCGGCCAGCCCCACCATGTGTCTGATTCCAGAGTTTCCATTGTGCGAGGCCGTCAAGCATGCCCCGACCGTGAGGTTGGACATTCAGACAATCGACCGTGCGATGTCCCAAAGCTCCCAGGTGATCGAGCAATTGCGCCATCTGCATCTCATGCGGCGCCAGTCGAATGGAGACGAGTTTTTCAGCTGAGTAATCCGCATCCAGCACGATCACCGGCTTGGGGGACTCCGTCAGACGCCGCGTCAACGCAGGGAAGATGTCCGCACTGTGATGCACAAAAATGCCATCGAAGGCAAGGAGCGTGTCGTGGATCACCGGGTCATCCGCATGATGAAAACTCACCGACCGCATCTGCCAACCTTTGCGTTTGGCTGCCCTTTCAATGTCCTGATGCCAACGTTCCATCAAGGGCGTGGGAAACGAGGTGCCCAGCAGCGCAATCTGTTTGACCTTGCTGTCCGTGCCGATGCTGCTGATCTGCGGCCGCTTGTTGGGCTTCTTGACCAGCACGCCTTCATCAACGAGCTGCTGAACCGCGCGCCTGACGGTCATGCGTGCAGCTCCGATCTCCTCGCAGAGTTCCCGATCGGTGGGAAAACCCTTCAGTGCATAGTCGCCCTGCTTGATCCGCTGTTTGAGCAATGTTGAGATTTGTAGAATTTTAGACATAATTTGTCTAATCTTAGGCGCTTTAGATTTTAAATGTCAACTGTTGCACACAAAAATATTCACTTGTCAGGGCGATGCGCATAAAAAAAGCCCAAGACGGATGCCTTGGGCTTTTGGTGTTTATTTGAATGTCGTTTGAAGCAGCCCTTTCACAGGGGATTGCTTCCGGGGGCATCCAGGGGGATTCCGGGGGCCGAGGGTTTAGCTCTTGCCGGTGGTGTCTTCACCCAGGAGTTGGGCGACCAGGCGGGATTCGCCGACGGTCGTCTGGATCTCGTTGGGGTTTTGGGCACCTGCGGCGATGGCGGCCTGGGCGGCATCTTCAAGCTGCTCGTTGGCGGACGGATCGGAATCGGCTGGCGGTTCGGCCAACTTGATGATCTTCATGTCCTGGTAGAGCTTGAAGCCGGTACCGACCGGGATCAGATGACCAAGAAGCACGTTTTCCTTGAGGCCCTGCAGTTCGTCGATGCGGCTTGCAAGCGAAGCATCGGTGAGCACCTTGGTGGTTTCCTGGAAGGATGCACCGGAGAGGAAACTTTCGGACTGCAGCGATGCCTTGGTGATGCCCAGCAACAGTGTGGTGGCTGATGCGGGACGACACTTGACGGCCTTGGCCGGTTCCTTGCCTTCGGCTTCGGACTTGAGGTTGGCTTCCTTGAGTTCGCTCTTGGTGACCAGCGTATCGGTGACCAGTGAGGTACCGCCCTGTTCCTTGATGCGACCGAGGTTGGACACGCCGTCGTTGGCTTCGCGGAAGCGGAACTTGTCGACCACTTCGTTGGGCAGCAAATGGGTATCGCCGGGATTGTCGATACGAACCTTGCGCATCATCTGGGAGATGATGATTTCAAAGTGCTTATCGTCAATGGTCTGACCCTGTGCACGGTAGACGTTCTGGACTTCTTCGAGCAGGTAGTTGAAGAGTGCTTCTTCACCCTTAATGCGAAGAATGTCCTGGGGAACCAGCGGGCCGTCGATGAGTGGATCACCTGCGTTGACCGAGTCACCGGTGTGAACCAGCAAGTGACGGTCCTGAGGCACGTGATGGTCTTTTTCAAGACCCGACTCAGAGCGAACGATGATGGTCATCTTGCCCTTACGCTTGTCAGAGCGAAGTTCGACGTTACCGGAGATGTCAGCCATGACGGCTGCTTCCTTGGGTTTACGAGCTTCGAAAATTTCGGTGACACGGGGAAGACCACCGACGATGTCGGTTGCGCCCTTACTGTCACGCGGCTGACGAGCGAGCATGTGACCGGCTTCGATCTGCTGGCCTTCGACGACTTCGATACGAGCCTTGGCAGGCAGGTAGTGGAAGTCGAGGATCTTGCCGGTGGCATCTTCAACGACGATACGCGGGTGCATTTCGCCCTTGTGTTCGATGACCACAAGCTGTTCGCGTTTGCCTTCTTCTTTGTTGGCACCCTGTTCGTTTTCCAGACGGACGGTTTCGCCGATCTTGATGTCTTCGAAGCGAACGGTACCGCCCTTTTCAGCGAGGATCGGGGTACGGTGCGGGTCCCACTTGACGACGACCTGTCCCTTGCGGACGCTGTCGCCGGGCTTGACGAGGATGTATGAACCGTACTGGACCTTGGTCTTTTCAAGTTCACGGCCCTTGGCATCATGGACGGACAGTTCACCTGCACGTTTGAGGACAACGAGCACGTCGTTGCCATCTTCGTCCTTGACGGGCACTTCCGAAGCATCGGAAATCTGGATGGAACCGGAGTTCTGCGTGCGGTATTCGGTTTCGGTGACGCCGGTGTGAGCCACACCACCGGTGTGGAAGGTACGCATGGTCAGCTGGGTACCGGGTTCACCGATGGACTGAGCTGCCATGATACCGACCGCCAAACCTTGTTCGACGAGCTGGCCGGTGGAGCGGTCCTGACCGTAACACAGGGCACAAACGCCTTGCTTGGCTTCACAGGTCAAGGGGCTGCGGACCATCACGCTGTCAATGCCAAGCGCTTCGATCTGAGCCGCGGCATCGGGGGTGATGACGTCGTTTTCCTTGACGATGAGCAGGTCGGTGATCGGGTTACGAATGGTTTCGCGAGCGATACGGCCGACGACTTGCTGACGCAGCGGAACGTCGATTTCTTCACCCTTGTAGATAGCCTTCTTGGTGATGCCCTGCTTGGTACCACAGTCGTGGTGAGCGATGAACACGTTCTGAGCAACGTCTGCGAGTTTACGTGTAAGGTAACCCGAGTCAGCGGTTTTCAGAGCGGTGTCAGCCAGACCCTTACGGGCACCGTGCGTCGAGGAGAAGTATTCGAGCACGTTCAGGCCTTCGCGAGCGTTGGCCTTAATGGGCGTTTCGATAATTTCACCCGACGGCTTGGACATCAGACCACGCATACCAGCAAGCTGCTGAATCTGCGAGACGTTACCACGAGCACCCGAGTCAGACATCAGCCACACCGGGTTGAGGAACGGCTTGCCTTCGGCCGAGTCGATCGGGACCGGCAGGCCCTTCTCGTCACGACGGTCAGCCTTGAGTTCCTTCAGAAGTTCCTTGGTGACTTCTTCACGACAGTGCGTCCAAAGGTCGAGTAACTGGTTGTAGCGTTCACGCTCGGTAATGGCACCGGCATCAAACGCCTTCTCAACGCGGTTGACCTTCTTCTGGGTCGCATTGATGATTTCATACTTGGCTGCAGGAATACGCAGGTCGGTGATACCGAAGGACAGACCAGCAACCGTGGAGTTCTTGAAGCCGGTTTCCTTGAGCTTGTCGAGCAAGTCAATCGTGGCCGGGCGACCTGAACGAGCGTAGGTATCGTCAATGACGCGTGAACAGCCCTTCTTACCCAACGAACAGTTGTAGTAAGGCATGCCTTCTTCGAGGATGTCATTGAGGATCAAACGACCGACGGTGGTCATCACACGCAGGTTGGCAGGAAGCGGTTCAATGCTGCCCTTCTCCTGGTTGACGGTGTCGACGAAACGCCCCTTGGGCAGACGCACGACGATCGGTTCGTGGATGTCGATCTTGCCAAGCTGGTGAGCGTGGAAGGCTTCGACGGGGTCCTTGAAGCTCTTGCATTCTTCGGGCTTGGCGTGAGCGATCGGCTGAGAAACCGTCAGGAAATACACACCGAGCACGATGTCCTGCGAGGGCGAAATAATCGGGCTACCGTTGGCGGGCGAGAAAATGTTGTGCGGGGAAAGCACCAACACTTCGGCTTCGGCCTGGGCTTCAACCGACAGCGGCAAGTGAACAGCCATCTGGTCACCGTCGAAGTCAGCGTTGAAACCAGAACACACCAGCGGGTGAACCTTAATGGCGTTACCTTCAACGAGCACCGGTTCGAATGCCTGGATACCCATGCGGTGAAGCGTGGGAGCACGGTTAAGCAGAACCGGATGCTGGAAGATGACTTCTTCGAGCACGTCCCACACCTGCGGGTCACGACGCTCGAGCATCTTCTTGGCGGACTTGATGGTGTCAACAAGACCATGTTCTTTGAGCTTGCGGATGATGAACGGCTGGAACAGTTCAAGGGCGATCTTCTTGGGAAGACCACACTGGTGAAGCTTGAGTTCCGGGCCAACCACAATCACCGAACGGGCGGAGTTGTCGACGCGCTTACCCAGAAGGTTTTCAGGGAAACGACCCTGCTTACCCTTGATCATGTCGGTGAGCGACTTGAGCGGGCGGCTGGACGAACCGAGCACCGGGCGGCGACAACGGCCGTTATCAAACAAGGCGTCGACGGACTGCTGAAGCATACGCTTTTCGTTGCGGATAATGACTTCAGGCGCGTTGAGGTCCATCAACTTCTTGAGGCGGTTGTTACGGTTGATGATACGACGGTACAGGTCGTTGAGGTCGGAGGTGGCGAAGTTGCCCGATTCCAACAACACCAACGGACGCAGGTCCGGCGGGATCACGGGGATCACGTCCAGGATCATCCATTCGGGCTTGTTTTCCGAGTGACGGATCTGTTCGACAATGCGAAGACGCTTGGAGAGGTCCTTGATCTTCTGCTTGGAACGGGTCTTGGTGATGTCCAGACGAATTTCGTCGTTCAGGGCATGCAGGTCAAGATTGATCAGCAATTCCTTGACGGCTTCGGCACCCATCTGAGCGGTGAACTTGCTGCCGTACTGCTCGTAGGCGTGACGGTATTCGTCTTCGGTGAGCAGCTGACGTTCTTTAAGTTCGGTATCGCCCGGATCGGTGACGACGTAGTCCTGGAAGTAGACAACCTTTTCGAGGTCCGATGTCTTCATGCCAAGGAGGTTGCCCAGGTGACTGGGGATGGCTTTGAAGAACCAGATGTGAA
>JBICHS010000185.1:0-6926 GCA_043101135.1 Phycisphaeraceae bacterium JB051 | reverse complement strand
CAAGTAAATCAGCGGATCGCTTTTTTTACAGGCCGTATTGCCAGCGTTTCTTGGCTTGCGTGGATGCGTTGGTTTCCCATTCATCAACGGGTCGTGTGACGACACTGCAATCGAGCATGACGTAATTGCCTGAGCCCTTGTGACGACGACTCACCGCACCTGCCCAGCTTGAACCGGTGAAGCCTGCGCATCGGAAGGTGTTGTTGCCGTTGCCGCCGGTGGGATTATAGCTTCCGGTATTTTTGTAATAGCCTGGGTCAGAATCACAGAACGCAATGCTGTCAGATGGCTTGAGGATCATATTACGATTGACGTACTTGGTGATGTCATCGGTTCCGTTGGTCCGCATGCCACCGATCCCGTAGACCGCGATGCCGTAGTGTCGGTGATTCTGCAGGATGACACGTTTGTTTGAGTTGGGGATGGCATAGTTGGTCAACGTCATTTTCGGAGCAAACGTCGGGCATTTCATCAGTTCGTCGGTGGCATAGTTTTGCATTACGAGCATGTCGTCCCACCGGATACTGGATTGGGTACTGAAGAATCCAGGTGGAATGGGTTTCATCGCGCTGCGGACATAGAATTCCGAGTAATCGTTGCAATAGATTTCAGAACCGATGCCGATCTGCCGCAGGTTGGTTGCACACTGCGTCGTGTAGGCTGCTTCACGAGCCGAAGACAACGCAGGCAGAAGGATCGCGATGAGCAAGGAAATAATGGAGATCACCACGAGTAATTCAATGAGTGTGAAGCCTTTTGGATAACGTGCGTTTTTCATGGTTATGATTCCTTGTGATCGCATATCAGTTCTTACCACTTGGCAACGGTGATGCCACAGAGGACATAGGTTTTCTTCTGGTCGTTACAGCGAAGCGAAATGCTTTTGATGGGTTTGTTGGTCTTTGGGTTTTCCCAGTAAACCACGCGAAGATACCGTGCAGGTGATTTACGTGTAATCGGATCAGGATGCACAAACTGAATGCTTCGGCTGTCTTCATCTTCGGTTGGTTTGAACCACCAGTTGTTGATTTCGCGCCCACCACGCATCGGGATTTCGACAGTGCTGCCATCTTCATATGTGACGGTGTAGATGACGGGGACTTCATTGACTTTCCCTGACATCCAGTTGGCTGCATGGGCAAAGAAAAGTCCACGGACACGCTCCTGATTCACCGGGATGGGGCCGACGGAAATCGGGCCGCTGTTGAAGGTCATGCCCTTGAGCGTGATGACGGATGGATCGTTGATGGTTTTGCCCGGCATGATGAAGGGGACGCCAAACCATGTGTGTTTACCAGGCGTGATCATACTGGCATCGTTGTTGGGGCCTTCGTCAGTCCAACCACCTTTGCCATCACCTTGAATCGGGTCCGCGGTTGACATGTTAACGAAGTTGGAAAGGTCAACCGGATGCAAGCGTGAGAGCCCGATTTCCGTTGCAACCTGAAAGTCCGGCATCGGTGGCAGAGGTGCGACAACCACATCGTCTGAAGTTTGTTGAGCATAGATTGGTTTGGCGATGATCTGGATGTTGTTCTTTGTGAATTGGCTTGCAACTGCATTGGCAGTTTGGTCAAAAATCAGGTAAACCGGTTCGTCGGCAATCGTGATTTTATCCTTGTTTTCAAGGGGATTACCCATCATGTTCAACGCTTGTTGGGCGTTGGCCGTCAGATTGATCTTGGCCTGATCTTCACACCAGACGATGGCCAGAGTCTTGCCATCATTTCGTTTGGCCAGGTAAACACGCAAACCATTTACGGGTGAGAGCGTTTGTTGAATGTTGCCCCCGTCAAGTTGCCAGACAAGGATGGCATTGCTGATCGCCATAGGCAGCGGTGAACGCGTGATTTCACAGGTCGTGTAGTTGGGGTAAGCGCGACCTTTTCGGATGTTCACAGGTTGATGGAAGTAGTGATAGCGGGCCTTTACATCCAAGCTCATGAGGACAATGTTGGATTGGACCATCATGCTTGCTGCTTCTCTGAATTGAAATTCGGTCTGCAGGATTTCCGGTGAGAATTCAGGGATGTGTAAGCCACGGAGAAAGGTCGTGCCTGTAACACCGGATTCGGAATTAATCAGAGGCAGGTCTGCTTTACCAAAGTCTGCCAATCGTTTGCGGAGTTTGTTGACGGGCATGGCAATGGCCTGCGGATGTTCACTGCCCTTGTAGTATCGGTGATAAGCAATGCCGTCACAGTAGTCGAGTAATCCCAACTCCAGAACACGATCAAGCCACGGGCTGTCGTAGGGAAGCTGTGCGTAAACCTGCAGGTCTGGTCGAACTTGTTTAGCCTGTTGGTACATGATGCGACAGAGCTGGAAATATTGATCGGGTGAACCTTGCCAGAACATGGAAACGTAGGGTTCGTTCCACATTTCCCATTGCTTGATTCGTGGGAATGCCTGGATGGTTCGCGTGACGTAATCCCGGATCGCCTGTTCGTCGGTTGGTGCCCAGCCTGCGGGATAGCTATTGGCTTTGCGTGGGGTGGGATGGTTGCCATCGGGTAAGGTGACTGCCCAATATGGCGAACCAAACCATTGGCCATAGTGTTCAAAACCGAGGTCGTTATAACGGTCATAGGTTTGTTTCTGCTTGTCGATTTGCCATTGCCCACGCTCGGGTTCCAGGCGAACCCACCATGTGAATTGCGTCATGTTATGGACACGGTTTTTGGCGTAGCCGATGCGCCTTGCCATCTCAGGCATGTTCTGGGTTGCATTGACATGGGCACCGAAAAATGGATGAGCTGGGGGATTGCCTTGAGGCAGACAGGCAAAGCTGGTGACTTCTTTTAGACACGCTTGGTTTTGCACATCGGTGATGCGCAGCTTGTAACAACCTAACTGATCAAGTGTGATGGTTTTTGAAACAATCTGTTTTTCATTGGGTTGTAAGGTCAGGGAGATTTCATCACTTGGGAGCACCTGTTTTTCCCACGTGTCCAGAACCGTCAATCTTGCAGTCATGGTTTGTGGTGACTGGGTTTGATTGATGAAGGGAAGATTGATGGTGATGGATTGGCCGGGCGCGATGATACTGTCTGAGTAGTTCAGATAAGCCAATTGAGGTTCGATACGCCAGCCGACAGGGTTGTCATCACGTGGCTTGATCGCTTGGGGTTTGGGGGCGCCCTGGGTGTAGACTTCATTGATCTGCTCAGCCGTTAAAACTGTAGACCAGATATTCAGTTCATCATAGAGACCAGCAGCGCCATCACCAATTTTCATGGATTGACCGCCATGGCCTGCTTCCATGAAGGGCGTTTGCGTTTGTCCTGCCAATTTACCATTGAGATAAACAGCTTTTTTTCCCGTCGTCATGTCCCACGTCATGGCCAGGTGAATCCATTGATCCACGGGGATATGTTTGTTTCTCAGAAGTAGCGAGTAATCCCATTTGAAATTCTTGCCCGGCAGTTTGGCACCGGTCATGAAAAAGACCTGGTTTTTATCGCGATAAATTTGAAAACGAAAGTTGGTTGCTGAGAAAATGGCTTGACGTTTGGATGCAGCATCGGGGGCGAGTTTGAACCAGAGACTCATACTGCCTTGATCACGTGTGAAGTTGCCGTTGGGCATATAGCTGATGGGCTTGTCAGTGATTTGCAGGACTTTGCCACGTGAAGAATCGACGATGCTCTCTTGCCCTGTGAAGGAGACTGCGCCAGCGGCAATGTCGGGTTGGAGCGAGTTGTCCCATGAGCAGTAAAACGTTCGGGGAGCGTTGTTCGTCTGGGCGGCTTGCAGTTGTGAGAGAATCGAGAAGCCTAGTAACAAACTGGCAAGAAGTGCGAAGTAAATCGTCTTGGTCAATGATGTCATGTGATTGAAAACCTGTATAAAAGGTTGAGCTGATTTAGTCTTTATCGTTTGGTCCCCAGGCCGTATTGCCGGGAATCCAATGCACGGGCATAAGAATGTCACGTGGCTCTGTTTTGCGTTTTGTGTTGAGTAACTCGAGCATGAGATCTGCTGCGGTTTTACCCATGCTAAAGCGATCAAAGGATGCACGACTCAGACCAGGCCAGTTGTCATGGATGTACTGGCTGTCTTCGCAACAAACCATGCCAAAGTCTCGACCGATGCGATAGCCCATGCTTGTCGCCAGCTGCCCGAGGTTGGTGGCTATTTCATTGTTGTATGCGATGAACAGGTTCTCTTTTTTGAGCACCTGTTGAAGTTGTTGCGGCCCAACTTCCGGATTCCAGCGTGGGAGCTTCTGCTCTCTGAAAGGGATGTCATGTTGAGCTAATGTATCGGTCACACCTTCGAGGCGTTCGTACATGCTGATATGTAAACCATCCTCCTTTTTGACGCCACCGATCCAAAAGATGTTGCGATAGCCCAGTCGGCAAGCGTGTTGTGCAGCCAATCGCCCTGCTGAATACTCATCACGTCGAACCGAGTACGGCAGGTTGACGGCATTATTGTCTATCCAGACGCATTGCTTGATGGCCTTTTGGATGATGTCCGTGCAGTGATCGGAGATGTTGCCGATACCGATGATCCCGTCGAGGACGCGTTCTTTAAAGACACGTGAGTGGCTGGCAAATTGCTTGTCGACATCGGTGAACCGGATGAGACTGAGAATGTACCCGGCCTTTTCGAGTTGCTGGTTGATGCCGATGATCGTCTCGTAGGCCGCAGGATCAATCAGGGGCATGGCTGGCGAGTTGCGTACCAGGACACCAATGTGAAATGTCCGATTGAGCCGAATCGCCCTTGCCGCCGCCGAGACTTTATAGCCGCGTTTGTTGGCAACATCCTGAATCTGCTGGACACAGGAATCGCTGATCCGCCCTGCGACCGGATCCCCATTGAGTGCAATGGAGACGGTCCGAATGGAGACGCCCACTTCGTCTGCGATTTGTTTGAGAGTAATCATGCTTGCGTTTAAGTGTCTTAATTGAAATAGCTTTTAAAAATAACGGCCTGCGTAATGCTTTACGCTGCGTAAACCATTATGCAATTTTAGGCAGGCGTTCTCGCAAGGTCAACGTATCGACCAATATTTCGAGATTGACTTTAGAATGGTTGAAGTAGTAATGATATTTGATTATCATTTATCGTGACTGGCCAGGCGAAGGTCAGTGTGATTGGGAGTGGCTTTGATCCGCAGCGATGTCAGAAAAGGTTTCGCTGAGTTTTTTGAGATGAAATTCAACCGTCGAACATTTTCAAGCTTGGTAAGCATCCTGTTGATGTTACTGCTTGTGGTGACCTTGCCAGCCCATTGGGTTTGGCAGCACGGCCACAGTTCGTCTCAACATTTGCATGCGACGGTTCAGCAGGCTTCGCATGAGACTGCAACGGCTAACACCAGATGTACAGATCATTCACCGCATCAGGATCAACAGCCATCCCCGACTCAACCTCATCAGCAGCATCATGGCAGTACCTGTGTTTTCTGTCAGACAATAGCTGGTAGTTGGCAACCGCCTGTTATGCAGTTGAGTTGCATGGTCTTGGGCATCATTTCTCAAACGTCGCAGCCAGATGCTTTGACGTTTCATGCCATCGCGTCATGTGATCCGATTTACACGCGTGGGCCTCCTGCCTCCTAAACCTGTCCACAAGACCCAACAGTTGTTTTTCGTGAATCGGTTTACTCACACATCCATTCTGTGATGTGCTTTTTTCATCATTACAAATTTTCTCATCAGCCAGGATCACTCATGGCCTTGCTGATGTTATGGAGTGCTTTTAAGCATGCAATTATCATCTAACCAAAATAGTTACCAATACCGTGGTTTTACACTCATCGAGCTACTGGTTGTCATTTCCATCATCGCCCTGCTCATCGGTATTCTCCTGCCTGCCCTGGCTGCAGCTCGCAAGAGTGCGCAGAACGTCAAGGATCAAACCCAACTCAAGCAGATGGGCGTTGCGATGGAAGTCTATCTCAACACCTACAAGGGCTATTTCTTCCCGCTGCATGAACCGGAATTAAGCTGGATCGAGCGACTTGAAGGTGCGCAGTTTGCCTCGACAGGTGGACAACAGGCACTGATGGCAATCCTGGCGAGCCTGATGTCTCAAACCGAAGAGGAACACGAGCACGGTGAATGGCATGAACTGATGATCAACGAAGTGCCCGAGATGGATAGTGAGATTCTACGCAGTCCGTTGGACCCGATGGCCAGCTATTCATTGAATCATGATGGCGAACTTGAACGCATTGTCAGCTACGCTTTAAATGGCTATTTCGGTGTCGAAGGCAACAACATCCGATCCATGCACAAACCCAGTGACGTGGTCATCTTTGCTCATCGCAGCGACTACACCCACGATGGTGACCTGATCACTGACGGCATGGATGGTGATGAAGTCCACTTCTCGTTCCATCCCTGGGAGGAAGACGAAGACTGGTGGGAAGGTGTTACCACCAACCGCGTCTTCGGCGGATCAAACTACGGTTTCTGTGACGGGCATGTCTCTGCGATCAAAGCGGATGAGGATCTGCTTAATCGTTTGACAGTCTATCCCGGTGATGGATTTAAAGCTGCTGAAGAAGATGAGCATGATCACTAAATGATTTACAACAACCGGTAAGTTTGCCTTTTGTCGGTTTTTCTCTGTCATAAACGTGTCAAAATGGACCGGGCATGGTATGTTGGAATTGTCAAAACGCACGGGCCAACGTACTATGCCCGCCCTATGCAAATCAGAAACGTCGCAATCATCGCTCACGTCGACCACGGGAAGACCTCTCTCGTGGACCAGTTGTTGTATCAATCGGGCATGTTCCGAGACGAGGAGCTTAACAAACTCGCAGGCGGTCAACACGGCCTGATCATGGACTCCAACGACCTGGAACGTGAGCGCGGGATTACCATCCTCAGCAAAAACTGTTCGGTTCGTTATACCTCCGAAGAAGGTGAACAATACAAGATCAATCTTGTGGACACCCCAGGCCA
>JBICHS010000184.1:0-5116 GCA_043101135.1 Phycisphaeraceae bacterium JB051 | reverse complement strand
CTGTTAAGCATTATGATCCGAACCATGAAATGTCCGACGAGCAGATCAAGGAATTGATTTCGCTGGCGATGCTCTCTCCCACTGCGTTTAACATTCAGCATTGGCGGTTTGTCTTCGTCAAGGACAAGGCTCAACGTGAAGCGATCCGCGAAGCGGCATGGGGCCAGGCACAGGTCACCGATGCCTCAGCTTTGATCGTGATGTGTGCTGACAGCAAGGCTTGGAGCAAGGACGCAGCACGGTATTGGAAGAATGCCCCCAAGGAAGTTCAGGACTACATGGTGCCTGCGATTACCGGCTATTACCAGGAAAAGGACCGTGTGCAACGCGATGAAACCATGCGCAGTTGCGGCATCGCAGCTCAGACCATCATGCTTGCCGCCAAGGCGATGGAGCTGGATAGCTGCCCGATGGACGGTTTTGATTTCGATGCTGTGGGCAAGATCATCAACCTGCCTGAAGATCACGTGATCACCATGATGGTGGTGGTCGGCAAGGCCGTTCAACCGGCTCGCCCGCGTGGTGGGCAACTGCCTTTGGAAGATGTGATGATCGTCGACAAGTTTTAATCGTCATCAGAAAATCAAAAGCCGTGTCGCTCCTGTGGCACGGGTCTCTTGTCCAATCGACAAGCAATGGACCCGCGACCCCGGAGGCCGCGGCTTTTTTTTGAGGATAGGCACAGCCGTTGGTCGGTCGCAAAATCCAACCTGTCACCGACGATTCGCCAACCTTGAGACAACGCGGTATGTTTGAGTGATGTTTGCACGAATCGTCAAGAATTTTTCCCCACAGTCTGTCCCACTGATGACGCGGCAAAGCTATTGGCGGGAACTGCAGACGGCGATGACCTACCCCGTTGCCATCTCCATGGTCGAAGGCTCGGTCATCGGCATCCTGGCGAGACGTGTCTTTGACATCGGCCCGCTGGGCTTTTCGCTGATCATGGCTTCGCCCATGCTCGCACACTTCACCAGCTTTTTCTGGTCACGATTGGCTAGAGGCAAGTCCAAAATCAAAGCCATCACCATGGTGCGGTTTCTCATGATCGCCTGTATGGTCGGCATCGCGGCACTCCCCACCACACCCACCGGCGGGGTCCTGCTGACCATCCTGATCCTGATTATCCGTGCCTGCCTGGCAGGTATCACCACGCTCCTCTCCACCGTCAAACGTCAGAACTACCGGCGAAATGTCCGCGCGCAAATCACCGGCAAGACCATGCTCATCGTCAGCGTGATTATGGCCACCGCACCGGCGATCTGCTACAGCCTGCTGGACAAAGACCCGGCATTGTTCCGGTATGTCTACCTGCTGGCGGTTGTCTTTGCCCTGATTGGGACGTGGTTTTTTTCCAAGATCCGAATCCGTGGTGAACGCGACCTGCTGCGGTATGAGATGATGCCTTCCAGTAAACCCACGCCACAGGGCTCACCCGCACCGCTGTACGAATACAACCCCGATGACGGCAAGTCCACGTTCTGGCAGGTGCTCCGCAAAGACAAGTTCTTCCGCAGCTACCAGGTCAACCAGTTCATGCTCGGCAGCGGCAATATCATGACCGCGACCATGGTCGTCTACATCATCGAAGAGATGACCCGCGATATGGCCAACGGCTATACGTGGAGCATGATCATTGGCACGACCATGCCGTTTGTCGTCGGTTCGCTCTGCATTCAGTTCTGGGCGCGATTTCTGGATAATACGCACATCGCCAAGTTCCGCGTGTATCACACGATGGTCTTTGCGACCAACATCTTCCTGGTGTTCTGGGCGACCTATTTTGGACTGCTCTGGATTCTGGCGGTCTCTCAGCTTGTCCGTGGTGTTGCCAACGGTGGGGCGATGCTGGCCTGGCAGCTTGGGCACAACGACTTTGCGGATCGTCGGCAGGTGGTGACCTACATCGGCGTGCATGCCACACTCACGGGTTTCCGTGGCGCGACCGCGCCGTTTGTCGGGATGCTGCTTTATGAGGGTTGGGGGCAAACCGGCTGGGATTGGTTGCCGAGCTTTGAGGGGATCGGGCCTTACACATTTCTGGTTGCGCTGGTGTTTCAGTTCTTTGCGATGTTGGGTTTTGCCCGACTGTATAAACGCATGCAGGTCGCCAAACGCGCTTAAGTCAATGCTTCAATCGTCATCAAAGCCGTGTCGCTCCTGCGGCACGGGTTGCCTTTGGCACGTCAATCAAGACAACCCCTGACCCGGGAGGATCACGGCTTTTGACCCGTTTACGTCAGGAGATTTTGCATCACGGTTTTTACCAGATCGAATCAGTCTTCAATGATCGGGTAATAATCCACCACTGACTTGCTGTTTTCCGGGGCGGCTTTGATCAATTCCCAGAGTTTGTTCAGGGCTTGCTTGCGATCCGATCGGTGATAGATCAATTCCGCAGGTTTCTCAGGCTCGGCATACTTGACCTTGATGGTCCAAAGCGGGGCGGTGTCCATCCATTGAATGGTGTAGCGCATGTCAGCCAGCTCGTTTGGATGCTTCCGGTCAAGCGGCGCGATCAGGCCACCGGCAAACCACTCAAAGTTGGTGATGTCTTTGGCAACGCGACTCTCTTCAGTAACCTTGTGTCGCTTGTAGATCCGTTCCTTGCGGAGCATCTCTGTGCGTTTGCCTTCAATGATGCGCGCTTTTTCTGATGACAGTGGCACGCGGATGAGGTCCGAGTAAATCGCATCGCCGGACATGTACACGCTGTTCCAAACCACCAGGTTCCCCGGCGTGGGCATTGCGCGGACAATCTCAGGCTTATTGTTGCGATGCTCCGACAAAGCCAGTTGGGCGTTGAGTGCGCGGTTGTGTTGTGTGGCTGCAAAGGCGACATATAGCCCGGCCAAAAGTAACGTCAATCGCCCCACCATGTTCGATCGTTTCACCGTCATCACGATCATCCCGATGAGCAAAATCAACGTGAAAATCGGGTCGATGATCGGCATGATGTCCAGGCTGATTCGCGTGTAATCCAGTGGCCAGAAAATCGGTGTCCCGTAGCTGGTGAGCATGTCCAGGGGCGCGTGGGTCGCAAAGGCCGCGATGGATGCCATGATCAGCGTCTTTCGCCGCAGACGCATTTTGGGGATGAGCATGAACGGCAATGCCGCCAGGAAACCGCCGATGGGGATGAACCAGAACGTGTGCGTGAGATGACGGTGATAGTACAGCGCCTCAAGCGGTGTCATCCACGCATTTACGATCATGTCCGCATCCGCGAGCATGCCTGAGAACAGACCGACCGCCCAACTCCAGCGGCCGAGTTGTTTGCTGAAAAGTGAACCGCAGACAGTAGCACCCAGAAGGCCTTGGGTCAGTGGATCCATGTGCGAGCCTTGTGATCAAATCAAAATCTGAACAACTGAACTGAGAACGAACTATTCACATTGTAGGCAGCCAAGTGATGAATCTCACTTGATATTCAAAGACTCTGCAAAAACGGTCAGCAGGTTGTAATCTTCACGGCCAAGCCCCAGTTCCGCGACACCCAGGTTGCCGGTGATCTGATCGGCCTGGGCCAGTTGCGCCATTTGCTGCGGGGTGAGATTGATGATGACCGTTTCGTCATAGAGTTTGGTCTTGATACGGGCATTGGCGCCGCGACGACTCTTGGATTCATAGTCCGTAATGGCGATGTCCATTGGCTTGCCATCGACGATAAGTTCCAATGCCTTGGCGGTACGGAACATGCCCGGTGACATATCCGCGCGGATGGTCAGGTTCACGGTGTCGCTTTGCGTGGTGCCTGTGAATTGGTAGCTGGTGTGACGTGCTTTACCACGGGTCACCGGCAAGGGGCGCGGGAAGGTGATCACACGCTTGCCACCACCTGCGATCGGCTTGGCGGTCAGGTAATGAGCCAGCTTCTGATCTTGTGCCTGCTTGGCCTGCGCCTGGGCCTGTTGGACCTGAATCTGGATTTGCTGGTTGTGCTGTTCAAGCTGACCAATGCGCTGTTTGAGTTGCGTGTTTTCAGCCTTGAGGCGTGCATTCTCCGCACGCAGGTCAGCCAATTCATCTGCATGGACCAATGTTCCCGTTGTCAGACACAACACAAAAGCAAGCATGAGCGAACGTTTCAAATCAGTTCTCCAAAATGAGGTGTTGGATGTTAGGCATACATCATACCACGCAAAGCGATGGCGCTCTTGTTCAGAGCATCATTCTGCCTGCTGATCTTCCACCAGGTGCATGATCGCTTCCTTCATCGCCTGGGCGGTGACCACCTCTTCGATGACCACGTGATCCGCGCCGGCTTGCGTGGCAAGTAAACCCTTACTCACGAAATTCGTCCTCGCAGCAATATAAATGTCCGGTGATAACTCACGGGCTACGCGGCAGGCTACCACCGCCTGGTCCTCGTTGGGAATCCCCAGGATCAATGCGGTCGCCTGACGGATACCAGCTTTGATGAGCACGGTCGGGTCACGGATGTCTCCGAGGATAAACTTACGCTTATGTGGGTGTTCCTTCTCGGTGGTCCGCTTGTTGATGTCGATGACGTGGATCTCAAAGCCAGCATTCTCAAGCATGTCACAAACCACGCGACCCACTGGCCCATAGCCTGCAACAATCACCAACCCCCGCGCTGCTGCGGGCGGCGGGTCCACTGGTTGCTCATCCGTTGATTGTGTTTCTTCCATGAGGTGTCTCCCGTAAAGTCTGTTTAGAGTATCAGGGATCAAAATGTGATTTCAAGTCTGAGGCATATAAAAAGACCGTGTCACAGATTGCAACACGGTCTTGGATGGGTTGTTTGAATGCGTTGGTTTTACTTGCTGACCACCACGCGGCTTTTGCCCTTGCTGTCGATCTCGGCTTTGGCCTGATTGACGAAGTCTTCCAGACTCAGAGCGCCAAGGTCACCGGCAAAGCGTTCGCGGACACTGACCGTGCCGGCCTCGGCATCGCGGCCACCGACGACGAGCATGTAGGGCACCTTCATTTCCTGGGCGTCCTTGATCTTGGCGTTGACGCGTTCGTTGGAACTGTCCAGCGTCGCACGCATGCCCTTGGCCTTGAGGGCAGCAAGCACCTTGTCGGCATAGTCCGTGAACTTGTCAGAAATCGGCAGCACGCGGACTTGCTCAGGGGCAAGCCACAATGG
>JBICHS010000183.1:0-3825 GCA_043101135.1 Phycisphaeraceae bacterium JB051 | reverse complement strand
CAGGAGGCCGCTGCCCAGATCGGATATCGCCCCAATGCCGCAGCCCGGGCGTTAAACAAGGGACGCTTCGGCAGTGCGGCGATTCTCTGCGGCGCGAACCCTTGGCTGAATCTTCTGCCCCAGATGCTCGTCGATGGCATCATGGATGAGCTCGAAGCCCGCAAGATGCATTTGACCATGGCAAGGCTCTCCAACGATCGGCTCACCCAGGAAGACGAGTTGCCCAAAGTGCTGCGTCAATGGATGGCCGATGGGCTACTGATCAATTACAACACCGAGATCCCCCAGCAGATGCAGCAGTACGTCAAGCAGTATCACCTGCCAGCCATTTGGCTTAATTCCAAACACGACTATGACTGTGTGCATCCGGATGACTATGGCGCAGGCAAAGCAATCACAGAGAACCTACTGAGGCTCGGGCATCGCAAGATCGCCTATGCCGACTACAACAAAGGCATGATTGATCCGTCATGGCATCAGGTGCACTACAGCACCTTCGACCGAGCCGCGGGTTATCGCGACACGATGCAGGCTGCGGGGCTTGAACCCCGTGAGATTCGGAGCATCGAAAATGACGGCGAGAAACTCCGCCTGGATTACTCGACCCAATGGCTAAGTGAATCCGACCGCCCCACGGCTGTGATTGCCAACGGACTTCATATTGGGATGGCGATTTGGCAGGCGGCCTTGAAGCTGCAAATCAAGGTGCCCGATGAGATGTCGATCGTTGCCATCGGCCACGGGTCCTATGGTGAAACACACATGGGCTTAAACACGTGGATCGTCCCCGAATATTCCGAGGGTCGTGAAGCAGTGAAATTACTCTGTCAGAAAATTCAGCAACCGGATGTCGAATTACAGCCGGTCGCTGTGACGTATGATTGTGTTCGTGACGGGATCACGCTTGGGCCTGCCCCGGGCTTGTGATCACGTTGATTGCATCAAAACACTGTTTTTAAGCACTGCCCATCAACAACGGATGGCAGCGGTATCTCATGCAAGGAATCACTGGCATGCCCATTCAACCTGCCCATATGAGTCAACGCCCAGCAATGCGCGCCTTCACGCTCATCGAACTGTTGGTCGTCATCTCCATTATCGCGTTACTCGTTGCCATCCTGCTCCCGGCTTTGGGACAGGCACGCAAACAGGCACGTAGCATTCAATGTGCAACGAATCTCCGACAGGTCGCACTCTGCGCAACAGGCTACATGGCAGATCGAAAAGACTGGGTCCCCCCTGCCTATGGCGGTGGCATGCCCTGGTATCAAGCCCTGTGGAAGTCCGGTCATCTGCCCAAGCCATCAGGATACGATGGCAACACGCCCGGACAAGGCGGGTATGACAAAACCGCAAACATCATCAAATGTCCCGAAGCCATGCTCAAATATGAAACCAGTCAGTCACAAGCCTACTGGGGTTACAACAACAGCTACTTCTACAACAAACGCTGGGTCGGTTCCAGACATGTTTGGTACTACGGTGAATCCTACAAATTCCTGGAAATGGCCAAACCTTCGGACACCGTATTTCTGATGGATCACAACTTTACCAACGTCAATACCAACGACGCTGCAGACGAAGCGCCCATCTATTTCAACTGTCCTCAGATCATTGATTTCCGACATAACAACATCGCCTGGTATGTCGCATGGGACGGGCACACCGACACTGTTCGCCCGGAAGATGTCACCTCAACGGTCACCGGGCAAGACACCGATTGGATGATACGTCACTTCTGGAAACGATGATTTGTTGTGCCAAACATGAGCTCTTCTTTCGTCACTCCCGCGCAGGCGGGAGTCCAGTGGAACCTGCAAGCGTCAACTGTATGCCACTGGATTCCCGCCTGCGCGGGAATGACAAAATGAAAACGGCATGGCAATAAATATTTGAACCGTCTCCAGAAGATTCAACACAACACCCATTGCATTCGCACTCAACAAGGACTCAAACATTCATGACACGCCACGCATTTTTCAGCATGATCATGTTGCTCACACTCGCAGCATCAACCACCCTCGCTCAAACACAACCTGCAGGCAGCATCACGCTCATCCCGCTGCTTGATCAAACCGTCGACACCCGCCCCAACGTGCTGGGACAAAACATGACTGGCAAAGATTGGCATGGTGTCAAGGGTGATATCCCTGTGTTCTTCAATCCCAAGCTCGGCAAGGTTGACCCGGCATGGATGCCACTGATCACCGCCTTTGATCTACACCTGCTGCGCCTTCACTGGGGCAACAAATACCCGTGGAAAAACGCCGTCGGCCCATTGGATCAACGCAAGTCCATCGAACATGAAATGTGGAAAGCACACTACCGCACCGAAGCCGGACTCGACGAATACCTGCAGTTTTTCCAGTCCATCCCCAACGCTCCCCAACTGACACTCATCGCTTCACCCCTGCGCCCGACACAGGAGTTGGCGGACCTCGTAGCCTACTGCAACAGCACCACCGGTCCCATGGCAGACATGCGCAAAGCCAATGGGCATGCTGCTCCGTACAACATCCGTTACTGGGAAATGGGCAACGAAATCGACTATAAAAAACGCGCGGATGTTGACGTGATGCGTCAAGACACCGAACAGGAAAAACGCGAAAAACACAGCGTCGATGATTACCTGCAACTGATCATGCCACGCATCGCAGCCATGAAAGCGGTTGACCCGACGATCAAGATTTTCGTTCATGCCCAAACCGCCCCGTGGTACAACCACACACCCGATTGGCCTAAGTGGCATCAAACCCTGCTTAAGCAAATCGGTGATCAAATTGATGGCATTGTCATTCACCCCTACTACGACGGGTACTCCGTTTCGACCTGTCTCAAAAGCGTTGATCAAGTCATTGACGACATTGCCAAGTTCGGCCCAAAAGATCGGGACATCACCGTGTGGGTCAACGAACATGCTCGTTGGGTGAACTATCGCAAACGTGAAGAAAGGCCGCAATCCTGGTCACTGCAAGGTGCGATCAGTAGCGCGGACTTTCTCATGCGATTGATGCAACGCCCCGGCGTCGGGATGGCCAACTACTGGTGCTTTGGGCATCGCGGCCCGTGGCGGGTGATCAATGCCAACTGGGAACAAGGGGCAGACCAAAAATTCGGCACCGCCATCCATGGCATGTTCCGCATCTTCAACGCAGCCCTACTGCCCAAAGCAACGCCAATCGCCTTGACAGATGCACAATTCAAGTCGGATCACTTTGCTTATGAGTACCCCATGACCGCCATGCTCTTTACCGATCCTGATTCCAAAGCCATGAGCCTATTGGTGAGTAACCGCGTGGCAGACAGTGATTTTGCAGCCAACATCAAACTGCCAACACTGCCCAACTCACAGGCCACCTTCATGCAACTCACCGGCGAATCACTGCGAAGCACCAACGTCCCTCAAACCCCCGATGCCAACACCGTCAGCCAATCCACCGTCACCACCCCGCAGGACGCAGCAGGCAACGTCCAACTCACCATCCCCGCCAAAAGCGTGATGATGTGGCAGTGGAAGTGAGCATCAGGTGTAAGCAATTTTATTATTAACCACAGAGATCACAGAGGACACAGAGTTTGGAGATGAATAGGTTCTTGATACGACTATTGCATGAACAAGATCATGGACAATACTGAATTTAAACAACCATCATTGAGTCTTATCTCAGTGCTCTCTGTGACCTCTGTGGTTAAAACATTGTCTTAAATATCTTGGCTTCGTGTTAAAAACAAACGTCCAATATCACGAATCACTCGCGCTTAATCACCAATCTCCCAACCTGTATAACACTTATCAGACATTGCCCCTGATGAAGTGATAAAAGT
>JBICHS010000182.1:0-4776 GCA_043101135.1 Phycisphaeraceae bacterium JB051 | reverse complement strand
GACGAAGCGCCCAAGAAAAAGGTGACGCGGAAGAAGACCACGCGCAAGAAGACAACACGCAAAAAATCGACGAAAAAGGTCGCATCCAAAGCCCAAACCGACGACAATGCCTCATCAGACAGCACGTCTGAAAAATCGGCTGACAAGTCCGACGAAAAACCGGCAAGCCGCGGGTACACCAACCGTCGTCGCAAAAAGTCAACGACCCGCAAAGCAGCGGACACAGCCGATGGCAACAAGGCAGAGGCCAAGTCTGATGCGACAGCGGCCCCGGCTGCGGATGCTTGATTGATTTAGTGGTTTACACAGGTACGAAGCAGGTATGAGTCCAAACGACAAACAACCCAACGCCCCCCGCAAACTGATCGTGCTCGGCTCCACGGGCAGCATCGGCACGAACACGCTTGATGTGGTCAGTCACCTCAAGGGCACCAGCCATGCGTTAGAAGTCGTCGGACTTGCTGCGGGTCGTAATGTTGACCTGCTCATCAAGCAGACGCGCGAGTTTGATGTCAAACACGTTGCCATCGCCGACGCCGGTCTTGCTTCACAACTCAAAGAAGCCCTCCCGGGTGCCACCGTCTTTGCAGGTGAAAAGTCCGCGTTGGAGTTAGTCGAAGCGGTCGAAGCTCAGGAGTTGGTCGCTGCGGTGGTAGGTTCTGCGGGTCTGCCTGCAACGATGTGTGCAGCCAAGCGTGGGATGACCATCGGTCTTGCCAACAAGGAGACACTGGTTGCTGCTGGCTCGATTGTCACCCCTGCCATTCGTGAGCATAACGCCCGGCTCATCCCCGTTGATAGTGAACACTCTGCCATCTTCCAATGTCTGGATGGTCAGCACAGTCAAGCGATCAAGCGGATTGTTCTCACGGCATCCGGCGGTCCTTTCCGTGAGGCGACCAAGGAACAGATTCAAAACGCAACCGTCAAGGAAGCACTCAATCATCCCACATGGGACATGGGCCCCAAGATCACCATCGACTCAGCTTCGATGATGAACAAGGCGCTTGAAATTATTGAGGCCCATTGGCTGTTTGATTTACCGTCGGACAAGATTGATGTGATCATTCACCCGCAATCCGTGGTCCACAGCTTCGTTGAGTTTGCGGATAACAGCATTCTCGCCCAACTCGGCCCGCCGGACATGCGTACGCCGATTCAATATGCTTTGACTTACCCGCAACGACTTGAGGGGTGTAGTCGGTATATGGATTGGACGGAGTTATCCGGCCTGACATTCCAGCCACCGGATCATGATCGATTTGGTGCGTTGAAACTGGCGTATGAAGTGATCGATGCTGGCGGGACGGCTGGCGCGATTTTCAATGCTGCCAACGAAGCTGCGGTTGACGCGTTTCTCAAGGAGAAGATTCGCTTCGGCCAGATTACTGAACTCGTGGCCCAAGCGCTCAGCGCCATCGCCATCTGCCCCGTGGATTGCCTGGAGACTGCCCTGGAAGCAGACCGGCAAGCCAGAGACTATGTGAATAACGCTGTGAAAAAGACAGTTTTGATGTAAAGGAAAACAGGGATTTGTGATTAGGGATTAGGGATTAGGGAAAGGCCAATTTCCGTCACTCCCGCGAAGGCGGGAGTCCAGTGGTATGCAAGCGATATCAGCGAGTGCCACTGGATTCCCGCCTTCGCGGGAATGACGCAATGTGTTTGTCTTTCCCTAATCCCAAATCCCTAATCCCTAATCCCTCACCAAACGATGCTTTCATCCCTCCTCGACAACTTCGGCCCGACGCTGGCGATTATCCTCGGCTTCGGATTCATCATCTTTGTCCATGAACTGGGTCACTTCCTCGTCGCCAAGGCTGTGGGGATCAAGTGCACGCAGTTTGCTATCGGCTTTGGGCAAAGTCTGCTGACCTTCCGCAAAGGGTTGGGCTGGCGTGTGGGGACCACGGAGAAAGAGTACGACAAAAAGCTTCGCGAACATGTCCTGCAAAAACGCGATGTCAGCGATGAAGACAAAGACGATGCGGATGTCTCCGATGCACAAATCGAAGAAGCCCGTGTCGAACTGGGCTACGGTGAAACGGAATACCGACTCAACTGGATGCCATTGGGTGGGTACGTGAAAATGCTCGGCCAGGAAGACATGGACCCGGCCGCGATGAGCGATGACCCGCGGTCCTTTAACCGCAAACCGATCTGGGCGCGTGCCTGCGTCATCAGTGCTGGCGTGGTCATGAACCTGATCTTCGGCCTGGTATTCTTTGTCATTGCCTTCCTTGCAGGCGTTGAGTTCCCCCCTGCCATCGTGGGTCAGACCGATCCTGCTGGCGTTGCTGCAGTTGCTTACCCCAATGAACACCCGGAAGATCCTGCGTACAAAGGCTTACAACCCGGTGACCGCATCGTCAGCATTGACGACAAACCCGTCACCGACATGATGCAGGTGGCGATCAAGGTCGCCCTTGCCAACCCGGGAACCGCGCTGAACATGGCCATCGAACGTGATGGCGAAGATGCCCCGCTGCACTATGCGATGACCCCCAAAGTCAGCGAGCAAAGTCAGCAACTGCTGAGCATCGGCATTCAACCGCCCATGTCACTTGAAGTACTCGAACCGGGCAAGAAAGGGACGCTGCCCCCGCTGCTCGCTGAAGCTGGCGTCAAGCCCGGCATGTCCGTCGTCGCAGTGGATGGCAAGCCGGTCACGCGCTTTGATCAATTCGAAAAAGGTCTCACCGATGCCATGGGACAGCCCGTCACCGTGACCTTTGCGGATCCTGAAAATTCCCAGCAGATCAATGTCACTGCACAGGCTTCGCCGCGTCTGACTTTCACCGAAGAAAACCCCATTCCCAATCTCATGGGCATGATCCCTGCTACACGCATCCAACGCGTCATGGCAGACTCCGTTGCTCAGGAACTTGGCCTCCAACCCGGTGACATCATCACCAACCTCGGCTCCACGCAATACCCCAGCATCGACAAGGTGCCCCAGATCGTGAACCCGGCCAACGGCTCGGTGAGTCAGGATGGCGCATTGAGCATGAAGGTCCTGCGCGATGGCAAAGTCATTGCCATGGACAGTGTCCAACCACGCAACGGCATGCTCGGGATCTCCATGGAACTGGCAGTCGATCACGCGGTCGTCAGTCGCGTTCTGCCGGACTCCCCCATGGCTCAGCTTAAACTCACGCCCGGCTCGGTCATCAAATCGCTGAATGAAAATCCCGTGAACAACTTCGCGGAATTGCAGATCGGCCTGCAGAAACTCTGCAAGCAAGCCAACGGCCCGATTGAAGTCTTCATCGGTTATGAAATGAACGTCAAGGACAACCCCACCTTTGTCCGCAAGATCGCACTGAATCAAGATGCCGTCCAACTCATCGCCAATGCCAACTGGTCCCTGCCCAGCGAATTGATCACCGGCTCGGAGTTGGCGTTTGGTCAACAGAAAATTCTCGTCCAGGCCAACGATCCAATGGAAGCCATCGGCCTGGGGATCACCAAGACGCATCAATTCATGGTCCAAACCTACATCACCATCGCCCGACTCTTCCAAGGCACGGTGCAGGCCAAACACCTGCGTGGCCCCGTGGGGATTCTGGATGAAGGTCGCCGTATTGCCCGTCAGGGTTGGCCGTACCTGATGTTCTTTTTGGGGCTCATCAGTGTGAATCTGGTGGTGATCAACTTCCTGCCGATCCCGATTGTGGATGGTGGTTTGATGGTGTTCCTGATTGTCGAAAAGATCAAAGGCTCACCGGTGAGCGCTCGCGTGCAGACCGCTGCGATGGTGGTTGGTTTGGTACTCATTGCCAGCATCTTCCTGATCACATTGTTCTACGATGTGTCACGACTGGGCTTTTTCAGCAAGTTGTTCTAAAGACCAACGCACGTGTTGCGTATTGAATCGCATCAGGCGAGCCGCCGTGTGTCACGGCGGGTAAACCGCAGCAAGTTTGAAGCGACGCTCGATCATGCACATCATGGTCAGTGGATGTTCAAACATGGCAAGACAAGCGATTTGCAGGTAAAATATTCGCTTTGTCTTTAAGACGGTAAGACCATACGGAGTTGTTGCTTTGTCACGAACAAGATTACTGGTTGCAGTGAGTTCCCCGTGGGCAAGTGAACGCCTGCTGCCACGCATCGTGGACCTGGCGCACCGCCTGGAAGCTGACACCGTGGTCACCCACGTCGCCCATCCCCTTGGTGATGACGAATCCGAATCCGATGCCAAGACCCGTGGCGATCAAACGCTTAAGCTCCTCGTCGATGGTCTTGCAGATGCAGGCATCGGCTCACAAAGCGTGATGCTCTATTCCGACGACATCCCCAAAGCCCTGCTCAACACCGCCCGCAACCAGGAATGCACCATGATCGTCATGGGCCTCACCGGCAAAGGCATGCTCAAACGCCTACTCGATGGTGACGTGCCAACGAACCTGTTGCGCCAAGCGGATATCCCCGTGCTGATCTTCCCGTCGAATTGGGAAGGCGAGATTTGAGCTTTCTGGTTTTCGTGCGGTTAGGTTTTTAACCACGAAGACACGAAGACACGAAGACAAGGCAGTTTCCAATAGATTGGAACCAACTAAAACATAATCAATCAGATTCCAAAGGGGGAAGAATGATTTACATCAAAGCCATTTTGCTTTTAGCCATTTGTTTTGTGATCACAGGGTGCGACACTTTTTTTGAAATTCACGCCACTGTCATTGATGCTTCTACAGAGCGTCCGTTATCAAATGCAACGGCAACACTAGTATTGGATCAAGGTATTGGCGAAGAAGATATAGATCGGAAGAGCGT
>JBICHS010000181.1:0-4271 GCA_043101135.1 Phycisphaeraceae bacterium JB051 | reverse complement strand
GACCTGCCATTGAAAAACAAAATGCGTGGTTACCTTCAGGAGTTCAGCAAAAAGCTCCTGGGCTTTACGCCTGACATTCTCATGACCCATGTCGCCCGCCCTGTCATCTCCAAAGCCATTTGGCGTGACCTGCAGGTCTGTCATGAAATGGAAGAACAACTCGTCGCAGCAGACAAAAAAGCGGTGCTCTACATCCTGACCTCGGCAGGCGGCACTCGCTCCAAGGCGGACGTCGAGCACATGTGCAGCAGCTACGGCTGGCCTCTGCATCACAAGGCAGGTTATCCCGACCTGTGTGGCCCGGAAGTGGAACTGGCCAACGACGCAGCCGAGTTCAACCTCAATCACAAGAACGTGAAGGTCGTCCTGGTCAACCAGTTCGGCTGGGGTCCGGATCGTGTTGGCCCCTACTGCCACGAAGACCTGGACATGTCCGGCCTGCGCATCGCAACCGATGTGGAATTTGGTGCAGCCAACTATGAGCCGTTCGGCATCAGCCCGCTTGAACCGCTGGCCTGTGGTGCGATCTGCGTGATCTCCGATGCCTGTGGCTGTGAAGGTTTCGTCCGTCACACCACCAAGGGCAAGACCGTCACCAACGTCATCACCGGCAACTACACCGTCCCCGGTGGCACCAAGTCCATCAAGGACCTGCTGGAAATCACCGCTGCCGACCGTCAGAAAATCGAACTCGCTGAAGCCAAACGCATCGCAGACCAGCTCATGGCAGACGTCCCCCAAACCGATGCCAAACGCAAGAAGCTCATCGAGTCCGGCACCAAGCTTGTGGATAAAATGGGTTGGGATCAGGTCATCACCGACGGCTTGGCCCAGTTGCTGGCAAAAGTTGTCAAGTAAATAACGCTTTGGATCAAAGACAATAAACCACAGATAAACACAGATGAACACAGATGTTGAAGCAAAAAACAACATACTAAAATCACTGTCTTGAATCTGTGTTTATCTGTGTTCATCTGTGGCTAATTTGCCTTGAACACAAACAGGTCACAACAAGCCGGCAATCCCCCTTGCATCCGGTTATACAACTTGTTATAGTACCCGACTCGAAACTGATTTAAGAACCCTAACCATTGAGGCCTGCTATGAGCCAGAGCATCATTGAACAGATTGAACAGTCCCAGCTTCGCACCGACCTGCCCAAGGTTAACGTCGGTGATACCATTGATGTGCATTACCGCATTATCGAAGGTAACAAAGAACGCATCCAGGTCTTCAACGGCGTGATCATCAAGATCGAAAACGCTGGCTTGAACAGCAAGATCACCGTCCGTCGCATCGTTGCCAACGAAGGCGTCGAACGTATCTTCCCGCTGCACAGCCCCAAGGTTGCCAAGATCGAAATCAAGCGTCATGGCGATGCTCGTCGCTCCAAGCTTTACTACCTGCGTGACCGCGTTGGTAAGAGCCGTCGTCTGCGTGACCGCCGTCGTGGTCTGCAGCACGCGACCGTTGTCATCGGTAGCCAGAAAGCCGCCAAAGCCGAAGCCGAAGCACAGGCTGCAGCTGCCGCGGAAGCCTCTGAATAAAAATGTGTCACGTGGTCTAACCACGCACACCATAAACCACACTCCCAAAGACGCGGCCTTAACGGTTCCGCGTCTTTTTTATTTGTCACTGATGTGTAAACAAGCTGATTAGGAATCAACCACAAGTCCCCCAGACACAGAGATAAAAATCAGTTTATACTCTCCTGCCTTAACCTCTGTGACTCTGTGGTGAAAGCCATCAGGCCAGACAAGCCCAGCAGTCAACATCCAACCGGAGCCTTGAAAATGTCCGACAAGCCCAACGCCAAGCCGCAAGACAATCAACCTGAAGAAAACCCCAATGACCTGCTTGCTGATCGTCGCAAGAAGCTCGATCGCATCCGCGAGGAAATGGAGATTGATCCCTTCGGACAACGCGTTGATGGGCTCATCAGCCTCAAGGCCGCTTTCGATCAATATGACGAAGCAGCAGACGAAGCGCACAAGGCTGACAGCGAATCGGACAACCGCCCTGTCGTGAAAATCGCAGGCCGCATCATTCAGCATCGCGTGATGGGGAATCTGATTTTCATGCGTCTGCGTGATGCTTCAGGTGACCTGCAGTTGGCGGTGAGCAAGAAGGCCATCGACCGCCCTGCCTTTAACCTTGCCAAGAAGCTTGTTGATCTGGGTGACATCGTGGTGGCTCAAGGGCCGCTTGCCAAGACCAAGACCGGTGAAGTCACCTGCTGGGCGACCGGCGATGACAGCTTCCAACTGGCGACCAAGTCCCTGGCGCTGCCCCCCGGCAAGTTCCACGGTCTTCAGGACCCCGAAACGCGATACCGCAAGCGTTACATGGACATGTATGCCAACCCCGAGGTCATTCAGACCTTCCAGAAGCGTTGCAACATCGTCTCCAAGGTCCGCGACGTGATGCAAGGCGAAGGCTTTTTGGAAGTCGAAACGCCGATGCTTCAGGCCATTGCCGGTGGTGCCGCCGCCCGCCCGTTTGTGACCCATCACAACGCGCTGGACATGGAGCTTTACATGCGAATCGCTCCGGAACTCTACCTCAAGCGTTTGCTCGTGGGTGGTCTTCCCAAGGTGTTCGAAATCAACCGCAACTTCCGCAACGAAGGCATTGACCGCTCGCACAACCCTGAGTTCACCATGCTCGAAGCGTACGAAGCCTTCGGCGATTTGTACTCCGTCATGGACCTGACCGAAAAGATTTTCCAAACGGTTGCCCAGCAAGTCTGCGGTTCGATGAAGCTGCCTTACGGTGAGATCGAAATCGACTATGGCAATTTCCGTCGTGCCAAGTATCTGGAACTCTTTGAAGAGCACAACGGCTTTAGCCACAGCGATCATGACAAGCTTGTCGAAAAGGCCAAGCAGTTGCACATCGACCCGGCTGGCAAGGATCATGATTTACTGCTCAACGAAGTCTGGGAAGAAACCGTCGAGGAACATCTCGTCCAACCCACCTTCGTCATTGACTATCCTGCAAGTCTTTGCCCGCTCACCAAGCGTAAGCCATCTGAGCCTGAAATCGCGGAGCGTTTTGAGCTCTTCATTGCCAAGATGGACTTGGCCAACGCCTATACCGAGCTCAATGATCCCGACGTGCAGGAAGCCAACTTCCGCACGCAGATCAAGGGCATGGATGACGAGGAAAACACCTTCCGCACCGTCGACGAGGACTTTCTCGAAGCCCTCCGCGTGGGCATGCCTCCCGCAGGTGGCCTGGGCATTGGCATCGACCGCCTGATCATGCTCATGACCAACAGCCACACCATCCGCGACGTCATCCTCTTCCCCCTGATGCGCCCGCAAGCCTGATTGGTATCTTTGATGGCTTTGCAGATGTGAACCGTTATGATTTAACCACGAAGACACGAAGAGCACGAAGGACACAAAGTTTGAGACATTGAACATGCAACAACAATCAAACCAATCCGGGGGTGTGTTCTCGCTTGATTCAGATACCGAAAATCTGGCCAAGGCAGTGGTCGATACTGCCATTGAAGTCCACCGGACATTAGGGCCGGGGTTTCTGGAATCCATTTATGAAAGCGCTCTTTGTTCGGAATTTAATGCTCGTAAAATCCCACACGTCAAACAAGCTGTGTTCCCGGTCATGTACAAAAATCAGATCATTGGCGAACAACGTTTTGACTTGGTAGTCGATCACAAAATCATCATCGAACTCAAAGCTGTTGAATGCCTGACTAAAACGCACTCAGCACAATTGATCTCCTATCTCAAGGCAACCAAGATTCGCCTCGGCTTTCTAATAAATTTCAACGAAGTGAAACTAAAGGACGGCCTCAAACGTATCGTCTGTTAGCACAATATTCTAATCTTCGTGTCCTTCGTGCTCTTCGTGTCTTCGTGGTTAAAAACCTAACCCACCGAACCCCAACAAACCTGCTAAACTAATCAGCCACATGTACATTGCACTACTCATTACCAAGTATCTGAAGCGCAAGCTTGCTCCCATGTTTGCGGCATTGGCTGTAACACTCTGTACCGCGATGGTCATCATCGTGATCAGTGTCATGGGCGGCTTCCTAAACATGATGCGCCAAGCTGCGCAAACACTCACCGGGCAGGTCACCATCTTCTCCGGGCCACAAGGTTTTGCAGGGCATCAGGAAATTGCCAAACGCCTGCTTGCTGAAAAGGACATTGAGGCGACCGCCCCGCTGCTGCGATCCTATGGGCTGATCAATATCAAGATTCACGAAACCACGCGCACCGTCGAAGTGGTTGGTATTG
>JBICHS010000180.1:0-8298 GCA_043101135.1 Phycisphaeraceae bacterium JB051 | reverse complement strand
CGCGTCGCAGACTCAATCTACTGGATGGGACGTTACATCGAACGAGCCGAAAACGTCGCACGCTTTATCAGTGTCAACCATCACCTGGCCTTGGACATGCCTGTTCAGGAAGAGGAACAATGGGAGCCACTGGTTACCGTCACGGGTGATATCGAACTGTTCGCTGAGCGTTACGGCACATCGACCAAACAGAACGTTATCCAGTTTCTGGCGTTCGACCCGATGTACCCGCATTCGATTCTTTCCTGCCTGCGTGCGGCTCGCGAAAATGCCCGTGGCATCAAGGACGTTCTGTCCACTGAAATGTGGCAGCATCTAAACAGCATTTACCTCACCGTCAATCAAGTTGCTCAACAGGCCCAGAATCAGGAAGTCAGTTACAACTTCTTTGACCAGGTTCAACGTAACAGTCACCTTTTCTCAGGACTGGCTGACGACACCATGTCTCATGGCGAAGGTTGGCAATTCCTGCGGCTTGGTCGCCACATTGAACGTGCTGATAAAACCTCGCGCATGCTCGATGTGAAATACTTCGTGCTTCTGCCATCTGCTCAATATGTCGGCACGCCGTATGACAACATCCAATGGGCCGCGGTGCTTAAATCCATCAGCGCCTTGGAGCCATACCGTCAGCGTTATCACCGCATCAGCCCACAGCAGATCGTGGAGTACCTGGTGCTTGACCGGGCCTTCCCACGTTCGATTTACTACTGCCTGGCTTCTGCCGAAGACGCCATCCATCAGATTACCGGCTCATTGCCCGGCACCTTCCACAGTGGTGCTGAGCGTCAGCTTGGTAAGCTCAAATCCGATCTGAGCTACACGGACATCAATGACGTGATGCGCGTTGGCATCCACGAGTTTCTTGATGACTTCCAAAGCAAGCTAAACGAAGTGGGCCAATCCATCTTTGAAACCTTCTTCTCTGTCCCACAGTCCCAGCCCCAACCCGCATTGGTATAGGAATCGACTCCACATGACATTTTGTATTGCTCTGAAAGTGCAGGAAGGCCTCGTTGCCTTGGCTGATACCCGCATTACCTCCGGAACCGAACAGACCACCGCACGGAAAATGACCATCCATCAATTCAATGGCAACACCATGTTCCTGATGAGTAGTGGCCTGCGATCCGTGCGTGATAAAGCTTTGACCTATTTTGATGAAGTGATTGAAGAAGGACAGGCTGACGTCGACAAACTTTACAAAGCAGTGAATATCTTCGCATCGCAGATTCGCCGCGTAGCCAAGGAAGACAAGGAAGCGCTCGACGAAGCAGGGCTGTCCTTTAACCTGCATGCCATTGTCGGTGGCCAGATGGAAAAAGATAAGGAACACAAGATGTACCTGATCTATCCCCAGGCCAACTGGATTGAAGTTTCGCAAGGCACGCCATACTTCTCCATCGGTGAGTCGGCCTACGGCAAGCCGGTGCTCGACCGTTGTCTTACCTCCGAGACATCCTTGGAGCGTGCGTTGAAATTGGGTTATCTCTCATTCAATGCCGCACGTATTGCAGCAAATGATGTGGGCTACCCATTGGACGTGGCCATGTATCATGCGCAAAGTCGCAAGATGGTCGAACATCGCTATACCGAAGAATCACTCCAACACGTTGCTGACTGGTGGCAGGAACGTCTGCGCACCGGCGTGGACCAGTTGCCTGCGGACTGGGTCAACAGCGTCATGGATAAAGTGTTCTACGGCACGTGATCGATTGCTGTGTATCCCCGCAGGTTTCAGATGCATCGCATCAAGAAACGGGGGCATTGTCATATCCAGTTGAATTGGTTTTAATGTGTTTCACCATTGAATAAACCACCGAGTCAAGATGACTCGGCTATATGGCTTGGTCATTTTGACCGGGGTTGCTTGCTGGACGTCACCCGATGCGCTACACCATTCGACACACCACGCGATACAGCTATGACCGCCCGGTCTACCTGCAACCATCGGTGATCCGATTGCGCCCACAGACCAACGGTTGGCAGACACTTGAGCAATCTCATTTGACGATCAACCCGTCCCCAGCCGGCCAATCCCTGATAACCGACATCGGGGGTAATACGCATCTGAGTGTCTGGTTCCCCGCTGAACGTGCCTTGGATTACCTTGCGATTGTCTGCACGTCGACCGTCAATTGTCATTGTGATAATCCTTTTAATTATGTACTTGACAGCCGATTCAATGGCCAGTTACCTGCGTATTATCCATCTCAGATACAAGAGGTATTGGAGCCTGCGTTGATGCGTGATGAGCCTGATCCCACGATCACCGAGCTGGCCAACCAATGGGCCGTTGAGGCCAACCATGATGCGTTGGGATTTATAAACATCGTCAATCAACGTCTTGCCACGGACATCACGCAGATGGTCCGCATTGATGGCTTGCCACAATCACCAATACAAACCTGGCAAAGCAAGCAGGGGGCGTGTCGTGATCTGGCAGTGTTGATGATTGACCTGTGCCGGACAGTCGGCTTGGCCTCGCGGTTTGTCAGTGGGTATGTCCACGGCTTTCTGCAGAATGGACGAGCCGAGTTACACGCCTGGATGCAAGTGTACCTGCCGGGCGGGGGGTGGCGTGGCTACGATCCGACAATGGGGTTGGCCGTTTCCAATCGTCATGTTGTTCTCGCGACCTCACCTAACCACGCCTTGGCTGCACCTTTTACAGGCACCTTCTGCGGCCCAGACGTCGCCCCGCATTTAATGTACGACATCGCCATCACACCGGTTGATGAAGCCGGCGCGAATCAGTAATCAACCTGCGTTATGTGTTGATTGATCACGGATTGTTCATCCGATACGATGCCTCAGAGTTCATCTCACTGAGGCATGCATGTTTTTTCGACGATTGATAATTCGCTTGCTGACTGTCTGCATATTGGTTTTGGCGGCATGGCGGTTGTTTGGGTTTTCAACGGTGATTGGCGTTGATCCAGGCCATGGCATGGGCGTTGAAATCTATGACACACTTTCCAAAAACAAACATCTGATCATGCAACATGAAATTGATCAGCTGGGCTTGATCCTGTCGGAAGACCAGTTTGAACTTACCAGCTACGTGCAGCATAGCCTGGTGCCACTGCAAGTATGGACGAACCGTGTTGATCTTGAGCATGTTCTCGTGATTGGGTACGGCACGGACTTGCCATCTGTGATCAAATCCAATGGCTCATGGCAGATGGAATTGACGATTGACAATGACATCATCATCTACCGCAGGGAAAGTCGCCCATGATTTTGATGTCGGTCATTCTTGGGATGTGTCTCAACGCCATGTTGGGATACTGGCTGACCCGTTGTTTTTTCAACGATGCGTTTAAACAGGTCGAACCCGTCTCCCGTTTGATTCTGATTTATCTCATCGGCCAGTTTCTCGGCAGTATGACCTATTGGCTATGGCTGTTGCTCGGTGTGCATGTCTATGGGACATGGATTCTGCTGGATTTAATAGTCATCGGTACATTGGCATACGGGGCGTCCCAACACAAAAACTCACAGAAGAACACGCTGACTCAAGCAGTCTCCCTCAGTCAACAACAGCTGGTGACATGGTTGGTGTTTGCGGGAATTGGGTGGGTGATGGTGTGGTGTCTTGGTTGGCATATCGCGAGGCTTCCCTATGGTGGTTGGGATGCGGCAGCAATGTGGAACTACCGCGTTTCTTACATCGCTTTGCCCCGTGAACAATGGCTCGACATTTTCAAGACACCAGCAGCGCACCCGGATTACCCCTTGATGCACAGTCTCACGGCTGCACGTCTTTGCGCTTTGACGGGCCATTGGCAGCCTGTTGTGACAGCCTGGTTGGGGGTCGCCCATGCGTTAGTTGTTTTGGTATTACTTCTTGGCACAGTGATGCAGCGTGTGGGGATCAGGATTGCCATCCTGGGCGCTATGCTGCTTGTCGCGTCGAATCTCTGGTGGGAATACAGCAGTTGGCAGTACGCGGACATCACCCTCTGCTGTTACATGTTTGCATCAGCGGTCATGTTCTGTCACTGGTTTGATCGAAACGATCCGGATCATCATGGCTTACTTTACGCTGCATTGCTATTGCTTGGGACGTGTGCGTGGACAAAAAACGAAGGTTGGCCATGGGTGATTGGCATGGGGGTGGTGATCCTTGCCTGTCTCTGGTTTAAGCCAATTCCCGGGAAAACCAAATGGCTTATGCGTTGTACGCTGTGTTTACTGGCAGTATTGTGGATGCCCCTGACAGTGCATTGGATGTCAGAACAGGGCAACGGCATGGTACGCGGCATGGTCTCTGAGGATGTGAGTCGTCGTCTGTTTGATCCTCAGCGTATGATCATGATCGCTTCATATTACTGGCAATTCCTGCGTTTGTTTTACCCGTGGTTGATCACTGTGATGCTGTTGGCTGTCTGCCTGTTAAGTCGCTATCGCCCAAATTCAAGCCGATCACGTGTTGGCTGGTTGGTGATTTTGCTGTTTGTCGGGCAGTTGAGTGTGTACCTGCTCGTATTCATGACCACAGAGCATGATTTGAAGTGGCATCTTCACACTGCAGCCAAACGGTTGTTTAATCAGATTTGGCCGCTTTGGATCCTTGGATGTTGTCTGTTAGCTGCAGATGAAAAAACGGTGTGGGCGCGTGAGAGGTCGTCTCACGCCTTGCAATCACAGCCGCAACATTGATATCCTATTTGCATCAATTGCGAAATGACAGGATGTCCGATGCAACCCGTACTCACCATCACCAAAGCCTTGGCAGACGAAAGCCGCCTGCGTATTTTGCGATGGTTGGCAGAGGGGGAGATGTGTCTATGTCAGATCGTTGCCATGATCGAATTGGCACCATCGACCGTCTCTCGGCATGTGGGTGTTCTCGTGCAATCCGGTTTGGTCCAGTCACGCAAAGATGGCAAATGGACCTTCTACCAGTTATCCAAGGCCAAAGAACCTGCCATCATTCGTCAGACGCTTAAGTGGTTGGCGACAGTTGCAGGTGAAGACGAACAAAGCCGTGCGGATTTAAAACGACTATCGCAAATCCGACAGCAGGACCCAGCTCAACTCTGCGAAATCACATACGGGAAATCAGACGCATGAATTCACCCAAACGCTACAACGTACTCTTTCTGTGTACCGGCAATTCATGTCGCAGCCAAATGGCCGAAGGCTGGGCAAAGCATCTGGTCGCCGACCATATCCAGGCTTATTCGGCTGGCATTGAAACACATGGGCTCAATCCCAACGCGGTCACCGTCATGGCGGAGATGGGCGTGGATATCACCTCGCAAAAATCTCAGAACATCACCGAGTTCATGGACACGGATTTGGATTTTGTCATCACCGTCTGTGGTCATGCTCATGAGACCTGTCCCATCTTCCCCAAAAAAGCAGTGGTCCTGCATCACGGTTTTGAAGACCCGCCCAAGCTCGCGAAGCAGTATGACGATGTGCAGTCCCAACTGGCTTGCTATCGAAAAGTCCGAGACGAAATTCGCGACTTTATTCTGATGTTGCCGCAACGTCTGGAGCAGGCGTCGGCCTGAGATTCTCTGCATGGCGATTCAATGTTTGACGCATCGTGGTCCGATTCCAAGGGCGCGTGTGTTTTGATTGTCGGTGGATCACGTTCTGTGATGTCCTCCCATGTCTGCTGCTGTCTGTAAAACCCTGATTTTATAGGTCGCTATTCACCTGTTTGCCATCGTCACAAACCGATGCCAAGGCGCGTTATATTCGCTACAAAGCATACATCCGGACGCGTCTGCGATATAAAGTGTCGCTGCGATTTGTCTTTGCAACGTCCAGTGGTAAACCCAAATAGAACTTAGAGAGCGCCTGTGTGCAGCGACCCCGTCAAGCTGCCGCATCCAAGTGGGTGTGTGTCTGTCGCACCAGACCATAGGGGCCGGGAAGGCAAAGCGTGACGACCTTAACGCGTCCAACTTGTCATTTGGGGCAAAGTACCACGTCAACCACCCAGACCGGGCAGTGGTTCGTGCTGCAGACCAAGAGTCGCCAGGAAAAAGCGCTGGCGCAATCTCTGGATGCGATGCGCGTTCAATACTTCCTGCCACTGGTTGACCAGGTCCGCATGCACGGCGGCCGTCGGGCGCGTGTTCAGATGCCACTGTTCCCAGGCTATCTCTTTTTAAACGGCAGTCGTGATGATGCCTTTACGGCGGATCGCACACGTCGCGTGGCTCAGATCATCGACGTTCCCGATCAACAGCGACTGGCTGAAGAACTCAACAATATCCGACTCGCCTTAACCAGCAGTCAGCCCCTCGACCCGTATCCCTACCTCAAAGCAGGTGTGCGGGTGGTTGTGCGTTGCGGCCCGTTGCAGGGCATGACTGGGAAGGTCGAAAGTCGGACGCAATTAGATCGCTTGATCTTGCAGGTCGATGTCCTGGGACAAGCATGCAGCCTTGAAGTCGATGGTGCCATCCTTGATGTGATGGAATAACGTCATCGACACCGGATCGTTCACGCGATCCACATCACTGATCCAAGATCCTCGGCATGAGTTTGGACAGTGAGGGATAAAGAAAGATTGGTCTATCACTGCGCACTTAAACCGTGCAGTTGACGTGGGCGGAGCCCGCGCGAGATGCGATAGGCCCTGTAAAACAAGGCGTTTTGTCGCTTGTCGGACTTATCGCTTCTTCGGTGGTTTGTTCCAGTGAGACAGATCGACATCAAGGAATGATGCCAGTTGATCATTACCTTCCTTGAACCGATCCAGCAGCCAATTGACATGGTCGTCGGTCATGGGAAGTGGATTGAAAGCCTGCTCCATCTTTTTGCCGTACCCGGTTTTCTTGACCAGGTTGTACGCAAAAGTGCGACAGGGTTGGGGCAAAGCGTAAGCAATGGTGCGAATCACCGGGTTCTTACGGAACGGCTCAGTGGTGTAGTAACGCAACTTGCCATCACGATGCTTTGAGCCTTTGTTGTCGACAATCTGCCCTTCAGCGGTCAGGTCGATTTGATCATCAATGCCAATGAATTGGCAAACTTTCTGCGTAAAGCTTCGCGGGTTTTTGATCATCTCGTCAATGAAGCAAAAGAGCAGTTGCTCACGCGGGAATAGAGCAAGGTAACGCTGAATCTGCTTGTAGTAATCACTGCAATCCAGGATCAGCGGGTCGATCTTGGCAAACTCCAGAACGTCATGTTCAAAGGGTTTGCCGGGGAAAAGCTCCTTGGTCTGACGGTGTGCGTAATGCGAGTAAGTTCGCGAGACCGGATGCCGCATCATGTAAATGAGTTTGCAATTTGGAGCATGCTCTTTGATGAGCTCGGGGGCGTTGGGGACATGAGGGTAAAACGTGTAGTTGGTCGAACCTTCAGCAAGAATCTGACCTTCTTGACGCTCAGCCCACAGGTTGGCATACCAATCCCAGCCGTTGTCCCAGGCGACGTTGACATCGAAAAAACAAGGCTCTTTGTCCGGTGGGAAGCAGACTTGCGGATGCTTGTCCAGATAGCGGAAAAGAGTCGACGTGCCTGACTTGGCTGCCCCGATGATCAGGAAATCGGGTACGAGTTTGGTGGACTTTACGGGCGTAGCGGTATCGTTCATGAGTGTATTGCTCCATGAGTGTTATCGGCAATTTGACGTGAGACTTGAACCCAAAACCAAGAAGCTTGACCGTCCAATAAAAAAATGAGTGACGCATTGAAAACAACACAAGACAACAAGACAGCCAACGCCAAGCCGCGTGTACTGCTCATCGCCGAGGCCGCCAATCCTGAATGGGTGAGTGTGCCTTTGGAGGGGTGGTCACATAGCACCGCCATAAGCCGGATCGCCGACGCGCACATTGCCACGCAATTGCGTAACCGTGATGCCTTTGTGCGAGCCGGTTTGACCGAGGGCGTGGACTTCACCGCCATCGACTCGCAACGTGTTGCCAAGCCGCTTGGTGAACTGGCCTACAAACTTAACGGCGGCAAAGGCAAAGGCTGGACGACCATCATGGCATTCAATGCCCTGAGTTACTACTACTTTGAACGCCAGCTCTGGAAGACATTTGGTGCGGATCTCAAAGCGGGTAAGTTTGATCTGGTTCACCGTATCACGCCGTTGAGTCCAACGGTTCCCAGCCTGCTTGCCAGGAAGCTCAGCAAGATCAATGTGCCGTTTGTAGCCGGTCCACTCAATGGCGGTTTGCCTTGGCCCAAGGGATTTGACGGTGCACGACGCAAGGAAAAAGAGTGGCTCAGTTATGTGCGTAATGCCTACAAGATGCTCCCAGGTTACCGCTCGATGCGCAAGCATGCCTCAGCGATGATCATTGGTTCCCGAGCGAC
>JBICHS010000179.1:0-5239 GCA_043101135.1 Phycisphaeraceae bacterium JB051 | reverse complement strand
ACACGCATCGCCAATCTCCCGCAGATGGTTCAGGACACGCTTTCCTGCCTGGCCCGTGATCCGGCTAAGGACGGGATCGAATTACGTGTGGATGTGCCTGATGTGCAGGTACAGATGTCGCCGTTGAACCTTCAGCAGGTTGTTCTAAATCTTATCCTCAATGCTAGAAAGGTTTTACGGAAAACAGGGGGGCTTCTTGAGATCACAGGCAAGTCCTGCGGCACCCATGTCGAGCTATCGATCAGTGACTCTGGCCCAGGGATTCCAGAAGCCATTCGTGAAACGCTGTTTGATCCGTTTGTGACCCAGAACGCTGATCCCAATGACGTGAACAACGAAAGCAAAGGCACAGGTTTGGGCTTGTGTATTTGTCGTGATCTGGTTCATCAAGTGGGTGGCGAGATCGATTTTACAACCCAAGCAGGGCAGGGAACCACATTTTTGTTAACTTTGCCAATTCTGCAGGACGTCTACGAAACAACATAATGTGACATATTTGTCACAACTTAACTGAGCGCCGCAATAGGTATTTGGACATACCCCGCATACCCTTGTTCACTAGCGATTTCGCTTTGAACGCAACGCAAATCGTTGTGAGTTGTTTTACTTAAGGCATATACAAAAAGTTGACACCGCAAGCGATCAGAAGGCAGGCTACCCTGTCCGGTTATTTGGCAGAGATGTTGTGCGAGATTAAGATAAACATGTCTTTTAAACTTCTTAATTCTATTTAGACATTGAACTTATATTTAAAAATTTTTAAGCTTTTTTATATCAAACCTCTTGCTTTGGTTTACTTGTGTGTTAGAATTATGTGTATTGAGCGAGTGACAGTGACTCACACGAATGGGACTGACCTGCTCAACGACATCCATTTGCCCCCGGAAGGGCTCGGTTTCACATCTGTGGGCCGGGCCTTATTTTTTTGCTTAACACCGTCCTTCATTTTGCCGATAGCCCCTGTACGATCATGCAAGGACAGAGCTACTTATGAAAATGGACATGCGATTTATCGAGCCGTTCGTTTCCTCGTTGCAGAATGTGTTTACCTGCATGCTCGGGACACCGGCGCAACTGGGCAAGCCCTTTCTCAAGGGAGCCATGAGCCAGAAGATTGATATCGTCGCGATTATTTCGCTTTCCGGTGATGTGATTGGTACGACGGTACTGGGTTTTCCCAAGGAAACGGCGCTGGCAATTGCTTCGCAATTTTCGGGCGAAGAAATGACTTTGGATCACCCGGATCTGCCTGACGCCTTGGGTGAACTGATCAACATGGTCACCGGCAGCGCCAAAGCCAATCTCAAAGGTATTACCGCAGCCATTTCCTTGCCACGCGTCATCGCAGGTAAAAATGTTCATGTCGGTGGCCCAAAGACGCTGCCTTTCGTCGTCATTCCCTTCAAGTCCGACCTGGGCTATTTCTATCTTGAACTGGCTGTACTCAGTAACGAGAAGTCCGAAGCAGCCTGATCAGCATCACCTCCACGCCTCCCCGATCAATCAGATGATCAGCACCCTTTCACTGGTGAAATCTTAATCTCACAAAATAACACTTGATTATCTTTTGATAATGAGCAAAATAGACTGTTCAAACGTTCAGTTTTAACAGTTTTCACGTAGGGGAAAGGATAATCTTATGAATGGGGTTCGTTTAACACTTTTAACAAGTGCTGTTATTGCATGGTTGATGGTCGGAGTTTGCCAGGCGCAAAGCATCAATCTGGAAACAACTTATGTTCGATGGACAGAACTCGATGACCAGGGAGACGGCTTGTTTGGCTGGGCGGATGCAACTGCCAGCAGCGATGGATTTAGCAGCACTGACAGCGATCATTTCGATGATGCCATGGGGATCAGCCTCGGTGGGGTGGCCTACGGCGGTGATATCAGTGCGGCGATTGTCGACGGCACGCGCATCACGCTGCCCACCCAATCCATCAACGGCATGAATGTCCACGTTGAATTCTGGGCCAGCAATACCTCGCCTGTCATGCGCCAAATCATTGTCATCGAAAACCCGACCGAAACGGCGTTCAGCAGCAACATCCAATGGATCAACAACACCGGTAATGACAGCAGCCAACGCAATATCGGCAGCTCAAGCAATGACTTGAACCATGACACGTCTGATCGCTGGATTGCCACCGCAGATACCTCTGACCTCAATGCTCCAAGTTCCGAAACCAACGTCTGGGTGATGTATGGCCCGAACAATCCGACATCAACCACCAACATGATTGCCATGGCCGAAAGTTACAGCTCCTTCGGTGGCGCAGGCGATGAAGGGTTAACGGCCACGCTTCCCGTGGATGTCCCAGCTGGGCAGACGCGGTATTTGATGTTTTTCGTCATAGCCACCCCGACCGGTCAGGAAGGTCTGGACCTGGCAGTCAATTTCGATGACACCAATAGCGCCCTGTTTCAATCACTGGTTTCGGATTTGTCAGCTCAGCAGTTATCGCTGATGTTGAACTGGACCGAGGTCGGCAGTTTTACCTTTGTCGGTATTGCTCAGTCTCCTAAGCAGTTACGGATCGCCCGCGTCTTTGATGTGGCCTTTAACGGTTCGAGTACCGGCAATAACCTGGCGACATGGAACGCGCTTAACGCCTTGACCGATGCCCAGAAATTACAGGTCATGGATCAGGCGGTCCCGAATCTGAACATGGGCGCAACCGGGGCATTACTCGGTGCCCAGCAGATGTTCATGGATATGCTCTCTGATCGCGGCGTCAAGCAACTTAAAGCGCAGCAGACAGGACGCAGCTTCTTTGATATGAACACCATGCTCGCTGCTACTGACAACGCTGCGACAGGTGATGCCGTCAATGCCATGCAACAAAAGCCCACGCGGGGCCTGAATCTCTGGGTGCAATCACTGAGCACTTTCGGTGATCAGGACTCCGATGCCAATGCCGCGGGTTACAGTTGGCAGAGTTACGGCGGGGCGTTTGGCGTCGACAAACAAATCAAAGACAACTACCTCTTTGGGATCGCCATGGCGGGCTACAACACAGACGTGGAAGGTGCTCTGAACAGTGGTCACGTGGACATCACCACCTTTAATCTCGCAGGATACGGCGGATGGTCCAACGGCAAGACGCATGTCGACGCTGGGATGAGTGTCGGCTTTGCTGAAAACAAGACCAGTCAACCCTACTCGTTACTCGGCGTCACGGCTGAAGGGAAATACGACTCACTGCTGTTTAACACCTGGGTGGGCATCGGCCATGTACTGGACCTGAAAACCAACTGCCCGGTCAAAGTCGAACCCGTTGCAGGCTTGGCCTACCAGCACATCCGTGACGAAGACCACGTCCAAACCGGGGCAGGTGGCATGAACCAGTCCATTAGCGAGCAGAACACCGACAGCCTGATCTCACGGTTGGGGGTGAACTTTGTTTATGACCTGGAAATGGCTGCCAATCAACAGCTGGAGATTTCCGCAGGCACCGCCTGGCGTCATGAGTTTCTCGATGATCAGGTCCATTCCCAAAGCAGTCTTTCCGGTAGCAGTTTTTCGGCTGAGGGTGTGGATCGTGGCAGCGATGCCTGGGAAGTCTCTGGCGGTATTGCCTGGCAGCTGCGATCCAACATGGTTCTCAGCGGCAGCTACACCGGGCAGTTTGCCAGCAACTGGGACAACCACCATGTAAAGTTCGGTCTGTTGATCCAGTTCTGATTCCACCGCGGTTCCTATGAACCCATCCAATAGAACAGACACAACGCCATCCGGTGCCATGCGAACCGGGTGGCGTTTTTCATTTCCAGAGCCAATTGCAAAATGATTTGCTACGTGTTTGAGATAGCCGCGTTGTGTCACGTCGGTGTGAACATAGCCGAGTCATTTTGACTCGGTGGGATTGGGGTCTGCGTTTGAATGTGATGCAGTTTGGATATCGCAGTCATTCACATGCAGCACATGTCCGGTGCTGATTAGTATGAGAAGCACATATGGATTCAAGTAGACGTATCGAACGCTGTTCACTTACTTGAAGCGAGATATTTTTCGGGGTCCGCTTTGAAGACTGGCGCGCAGTCATCACAGCAGAAGCCGTAGGTCTTGCCTTTGTATTCGACGGCAACACCTTTGCCGGAGATGGGGTGCTTGCCGACCGGGCAGAGTTCATTGTCGAATTGTGCCTTGGCCTGGGGCTGCGTTGTCGCCGGCTGTGAGGTCGGGACGGTGATATCTGAGGCAGGCGTCGCGGGTGCTTCTTCCTTGCCACATCCCGCCAGAGTCAGACTCACCACCGCCAGGCATCCGAGTGTCAGAATGGATTTGATCATGATGATGTTTCCTTTTTTGAAATTTTAACCGCGTGTTTCGTTTAGATGAACCATCGAAGCGTAAAAATTATTCAGTTGCCGGGCAATGTTCTTTGATGTGAAAAGTTGGTTGGTATTGGAATTAGGTCAATATCGCTAACTGCTTTGCAACAAACGTGTTTGGGTAATTTTAGGTATTTTTTAACATCGTTGGGGATTTTTGTTGCACTGTTATAGGTGCCGGTTACAATCGATATCAGCAATATTTTCCAGTTTCTTATCGGGCCAAAAACGCAGTTTTTTTGCTATATCGCAAAGTGATTGCTATAGTTAGGGAGTTGACAGCATTTTTGACAATCCTTCAAGTGCAGCGAAGGTGTTTGGCGATATGTAGAGTGGAAAGAAAAGAACTGCTGCAAAGGCCGCCTCGGGGATGTGACCAACGGGTCCGAAAGCTCTGAACTGAGGCACGAATTCGGTGCGCTTTGAAATGCAGTTCTAAGGAGTAGACGCCATGAATGATATTGCTCCAATCGGTCGCCCCAACTACACGGCGATAGGGGGTTCAACTCGCCGCGGGACTTCTCCCGCGACACCGGTCAATGGTGCGCAGCGCGGTAGTGACGAGGTTCAATTCTCCGACACTGCCCGCCTGCTCAGCAAGCTCCGCGAGTTGCCCGACATCCGACAGGACAAGATTGACCAGGTCCGACAGGCCATCGATGATGGCACGTATGACACCGATGAAAAAGTCGATGCCATGCTTGATGCCCTGATGGAAGATCTCGCCTGATTTCAATCAAACACCAACATTCTTGGCTTTAATCGCACAGGATGTTGGACACTAGCCCCGCAAATAATCACACATCCCGATCTCCAAGGTCGGGATGTTTTTTTATGTCCCGGTTTTGTTGTTCAATGGCCGTGTCGCAATCGCTGGACCTGTCGCCGGATTTACTCCCGTTAT
>JBICHS010000178.1:0-6693 GCA_043101135.1 Phycisphaeraceae bacterium JB051 | reverse complement strand
ATGCTGGTCGTAAAGTGAAAAATCTGAAAATTGGGGACAGGGTTCTTATCACATGGTCTGGTCACGCTTCGCATGTAGTCAAGAATGCTGATTCAGTTTTCAAAATTGAAGACGATTCGATTGATTTGCTTGAAGCCTGCTTTGCTCATATTGCTTCTTTTTCATTTTTAGGTATAAGAAAACTCAAGCTGGAAATCGGCGAGTCGGTTATGATCGCGGGGATGGGGATACTCGGTGCATATGCTTTGCAGATTGCGTCACTAAGCGGTGCGATACCGGTCGTTGTCGCTGACTTTGAATCGAGTAGACGTGAGTTGGCCTTACAGCTTGGCGCCACAGCAGCCTTTTCTCCTGACGAGGATGATTTTGTCGAAAAAGTGAAGAATGCAACAGGTGGTAATGGTCCTAATGCTGTTGTGGAAGTGACAGGTTCCGCAGCTGCTTTACAACAAGCTTTAGAATGTATTTCGTATGAAGGTAGAATATCTTTGCTCGGTTGTACGCGTGTTTCCGATAAACCGATTGATTTCTACAAATATGTGCATCGCCGTGGAATATCTCTGATCGGATCCCATGCTTTGACGAGGCCTGCGTATGAGTCACGCCGGGACTGTTGGACGGAGCATGATGACTATCAAACTTTTATGAAATTCACAGTTGCTAATAAACTGTTTACAAAGCCAATTATTTCAGATGTTGTCTCACCTGTAAAAGCGAACGAGATTTATACTAAAATTTCTCAATCAAAAAAACCACCGCTTGGAATAGTGTTCGATTGGTCGAAAATTTGATCCGACTATAGTCGTACAGCGTCTTTGGTTGTTTTATTAGAAGTACTTGAATCCATGGCAGATCTTGATTTAGATATATTACTATTAATCCACATTTCCATACTTTTCTTGCAGCGGCGCAACAGATTGTTGCGCTGGTTCGGCGAGTGTTACGAGTCCCATGCGCACCCGATTCTACTTAATTCTGTTCAATAGAACTTAATGCGCATGCGGCAGTATTCACAATGGATTGCTTTGTTCATTAAATGTGCGGATTTTGATAGGGTTCTCGGCCATAAGACGGTGTACAGTGATTTTGATCACCGGTAGATGGGCATCACTACCGAATCGGCTGCGTTGAACACGGATACGGGGAGTTTGGGAATGACAACCTACAGAACTGATTGGGATTGGTTCCGCAGGTTCTACAGAATGCAAGGCTTCTTCAGGCGTCAGGCCATTGAGAGCTTGGTGAGGACGTTGGGTTTTGTACCAAGCCTGGTACTGGTCAAGTCGTTGTTGCACACCGCGCGATGTCATTGGCCACAAGGTAGGTCCTTGCCACAGGCGCAGCGTCTTGAAGAAGCGTTCGACTTTGCTATTGAAAGAGGGCGTGCGGACTTGGCCTCTCACATGCTTGGTGCCTAACGTCTTTAAGCCCAGCTTGAATTTGTTGCGAAACTGGACGCCGTGATCTGTGATCAGATTTGCGGGCCCGCCAAATTTCTTGGTTGTTATCGTCAGCAATTGAACCATCTGTTGTGAGTCGAGTGCCTTTCTGCGGTATCCGCGAAGACACAGCAGCTTTCTGGTTGCCCCGTCAAGAATGGCGACGACGGAGTAGGTGGTCCAGAGTACACGGAATGGCATAATGTCCATGTGCCAGGTTTGATTAGGGACTGAAGGCGTCAGGAAACAGTATGGTTCAACGCCTTTGGCCAGATTCAATTTGAGCCAACACTTCTTGGCTTTTCTGGAATTTTTCGGTTTGGTTTCTCGCAGGATACGCTGGGCAGATCGTCGACTGATTTGAATACCCGAGCGAACCATTTGCAGGGTGATAGTACGAGTACCCATCTCAGGTTCGGGACACAACTGTCGCAATTCATGAACTGCCTAACGAACGGCATCATCCTTTCGATTCCAGGAAATCTGAGGCAGAAGCGACATGGAACCTTCCCGTCCGTCGAAGGCTCTGATCCATTTGCGGATCGTTTTGGGATGAACCACGAATCGCTTCGCAGTCACTGCGGCACTCCAATTCCGATGCCGCATCAGTTGCACAATGGCCAATCGCTGCTCTGGTGAGTACTCAGGCCGCTTGTTGGCAGGATAATCCTCACGTTGCTGCCGGAGAATTTCCAGTTCACGTTTGAGCCATTGAATTTAGTAGAACAGTTGTCACGCTGCATCATCGCGCGCATGACGGGTGAACTTGCAGATGCCAGTCGGCTGCGTGCCAACTGGTAAGCCTGGGCAATGATGATCGCCATTGAATCGATCTTTTTCAGATAAGCAGTATTGTTGAGCCATGGCATGGGAGTCCTCCATGTTTAGAAGAGGGGGTTGTAACCTAAGTTGAGGTGTGCAGTAAAAAATCAGGAAAGCATATAATTGAAAAATGCGAGACCGCAAACCATTTGTTGCACATTTGCACTGAAAAAACGCGATTTGGTACTAGTGTTTAAATCTCGTGCAAATAGCTGTTTCGCCATCTACAGTTGTGTTATAATGTTGCAGTAATTTGTAGAAAGTACGGGGTTCCCGGGAGATGTTCAATGCGTTTGCCAAGCCGTGGGGCTAAGTTACTTAAAAAGTGGTACCGCAGTGTTCTTGATGCTATGCACAAGCACCCAAGACACCACGATTATCTACAACCACTCGAGCCGCGCGTTCTCCTGTCAGCAAGTTTGGATTCACCAGCTACGTCCACTATCTATGGGCATATTATCTATTGGGGCGTAGGTTCTGAAAATGAACCATCGGTTTCCCTGCAGTTGATTGATGAGAATGACAATGTCGTGGCAACGCAGATCAGTGATGCCAATGACGACAATGAAATGATATCCGGGACATACGGCCATTACTATTCGGTGGCATATCAATTCAATCAGGTTCAACTCGGTACCTACCGCGTTCAATATCAAACTACAGATACTTTGTGTGCCCCGATTACATCCGGTTGGACATGGTCTGTCGATACGCAAAATCACACACTCTCTGGTATTAGTAAAAACTTTGTAGTTAGCGAAGGTTTTGTAGGCAATGTCTATGAATTAAGCTTGCACAATGGCGCACCCGATGCTGTGACTCAAGCCTATCAATGGCAGTACGGCAATGCACTGACGTTTGATGCCAGTGCATCAAGTGATACGGGTAATGACACATTGCAATATCAGTGGTGCTTGGGAAATGGGCAATGGACAGAATTGTCGAACGATCCGACTTGGACTGTATCCTGGCATGAGTTGTTTGTGAATCATATTAGCACAGGTGAAGACCATGTTGTCTTGCGCGTGGTCGATTCGTATGGCTCATCGGCGACGACGAACGCTCAGATTTACATCGTCGATAACCCGTCTGGCGGTAGTATCAGTGGCACAGCATGGTTTGATACCAACGAGAATGCCATCTTTGACGAGGATGACACGTTGACCTTGTCAGGCGTTACCGTCAACTTGATTTTAGAGGGGCAGGGGATCGTCGATACGACCGTCACAGATGCAGATGGAATATATCGCTTCGATTCTCTTCCAGATGGAGCCTATAGGCTGGAAACGGATTTGCCACAAGGCTATACCCCAACCGAACAATATGTTGGTGTTGACCGGAATGTGGATAATGATTTTTCTGCTTCAGGTATCAGCGATTCATTCGTAATCGCCGATGGCAATGCTTTTGCCCATGTGGATCTTGGGTTGGGCAATCCTGAATCGCAGTTAACTGCAGGTGGCCCATATTTTGTTTCCCAAGATGAGCCAACCTATCTTTTTACTGAAGTACTTTCGGATAATGGATCTGAGATTCAGGCTTACCAATGGGATGTCAATAATGACGGGATCGTTGATCTGACGGGTGAAAATCCGTTGCTGACATGGTCGCAGGTTATTGCCCTGAAAATGGGTGTTGGATTACATCAGTTAAGACTAGTGACAACGGATGCTTTTGGTTTGTCAACGACTCAGTATGCATCGCTGATGGTTAACACGAACGCAAGTAACTTTGTGGATATCGAATCACCTGATGGCCAATTGGTTCAGCAAGCACAGATATACAGCAATATCTGGTATGAGGAAGATCTGGGACGAAGTGTCAGTTCGGTTGGGGATGTTAACGGCGATGGATTTGAAGATTTTATTGCCAATTCCCGTATTGACGGATTTTATTCCAATCCTGACTGTGGGAATTGCTATCTAATTTATGGTGGGCAGGATCTGAAACAATACACGTTGTCGACATCAAATCTAAGTAATGGTTCAATCGATGCCGCCAGAATTTATTTTGGCTTATCAAGCTATAGCAGTTATTACGATATGAAGACGGATGTTACTGGGGCAGGTGATATCAACGGTGACGGGCTGGATGATTTACTGATTTTGCGTTCGAATAGCAATGGTCAAACGACAGTCTATCTTGTGTATGGACAGCAAGAGCAGTGGTCGGGCAAGATCAATTTGACTGATCTTGGTACAGAAATCCTTTCAGGTGTTACTTGGACACTTGATATTCAGATGTCAGACTTTGTCGATAAAATCAGTTCCGCGGGTGATATAAATGGTGATGGGTTTGATGATCTACTAATCGGTTCAGATCTTAGTGATGCTGAGCAATCCAATGTTGGGCGGGTCTATGTTGTCTATGGCAGCAAACAACCAGATGTCATGAATACACAACTTGAACATTTGGTTGATGGTTCGAATTACGGGTTTGTTATTCAAGGTAGTGAAGCGAATGATCGCCTTGGGTATCGTGTTGCTGCTGCTGGGGATGTCAATGGTGATGGCTATGATGATTTTATCATTGACGCGATTGCCGGTTCACCATTGGATACTCAAGCGGGGACGACATATCTTCTTTATGGACGTGCCGACAAATTCTCTGGCAAGATCGAGATCGATCGCTGGCTTGATGGAACCTATCACGGTGCCGCTTTTGATTTGTACGATAATCCATCAGGCTCATTCAGTAGCATTGCAACCGCAGGTGATGTGAATGCGGACGGGTTTGATGATTTACTGTTAGGTGTCAGTGGTGCGGATATCGTTTCTGAGAATGCTGGGGCGGTTTATCTGATCTATGGACAGCAGGATTGGTATTCAGATCGTTATAGTCTTGGTCGAATATCTGATTCGTCTCTTGATATAGCGTTGTTTATCAGTAGCCATCCCGATATGCAGATTGGCGAAAATGTTGCCACTGCCGGTGATTTTGATGGTGATGGTATTGATGATCTGATGTTCAGTTCAACGGTTGCCAACACAGTCTGGTTGATCACGGGGCAAACTGAAAAATACAATGGGTTAATCAGTTTGGATGCGATCTCTGCTGGGTTTGTTAATGGCTTGATTTTTGAAAGCTATACCGGAAGTTATTTTGGTTATGACCTGGCGGCTGCAGATTTGAACGATGACGGTTTCTCTGATCTTCTATTTGCCGATTTCAAAGGATATCATGCGGCTGACCGTTCGGACGACGGCAAGGTCTACATACTCAATGGTGGTGCCACTTCACGGGTTGGAGATACTATCTGGTATGACAAGAATGCTAATGCTGTGCAGGATACCGGTGAATCCGGTGTGCCAGATCTGACGGTTTATTTGCTGGATGCTCAGGACAATGTCATTGCCACCACCACGACTGATGCGGACGGGCAGTATCTTTTTGATGAGTTGTCTTTCGGACATTATCACGTTTCAGTTGATGTGCCAGACCGTTATCTGGTTACAACTGCAGACGATTTCGATCTGTCAGACATCAATCAATCTTCTGACTACTATGTCAAAGAACGCGTGATTGTTACGGTTAATGATGATCAAACGATGACCTTTTATTTGCCTGGTGGCGTGTTCCATCCATACGCTTATAACAGCAGTATTTGGCGGCCTGATCCAATTATATGGGATGCTTCTGAAACGAACGGGTTGGCTGTTCACGGCGACACGATTGATTATGTCAGATTCTATGATCATGGTGGCACGTTCCGTGTATACAGTGACGGCACGATCTATGCAGAGACAATATACGGTACGATTGATTACGAAAGTAGTGTCACATTGGGCCAGAGCGTCAGCTACGGTGATTCAGGTGGAGGTTCGGTCACCTTGTCGTCGAACACGCTGCAGATTCCCTCTGATGCAGTCATATTTGATAATGATATTTTGAACGTGTTAACGTCGAACGTTGGCGAGTTACAGTTTGCTGAGCTTGCTTCAAACAGCCTGACCGTAACAACGGATCTTGCCTCGCTTCAGTACGGCCAATCCGACATGAATCACAACATCGGTCTTTATAATCCGGCACCGGTTACACAGATTCAACCCAGTTATCAAATCACAGCCGGCCAGTCGCTGACACTTGATGCAACGGGTACTACCGACTATGGCAGCGATCAATTGACCTATGCATGGGACCTGGATAATGATGGCGAATTTGATGATGCCACAGGTGAGAACCCAGTTGTGGATTGGAATACGCTCTATAATTTGCAGGTGACCGATGGCGTTTACATCATTCGCGTGCAGGTCACCGATCTGGATGGTAAAGTCGCATACGATGCTTCAACTTTGACGATTACGCACAACGATTTGCTGGGCATCGTGACGTTCGATCAGATTGCGAAACATCATTATTACAGTGATTTTCTCGGCCAGACGCCGGCTTTGAATAACGTTGGATCAACGCCTGTTAATGCAGGTGATGTCAA